>JAPPAB010000099.1:0-7413 GCA_026705765.1 Gemmatimonadota bacterium | reverse complement strand
CGTGCGCGAACAAAACGCGCTATCATCGACAATAAGGACAAGCGGCAAACCATCGAGAGACTGAGACACAAGCGCCTCGGCAAGACGGGCCACATCCTTACTCCCCTGATCTGCATCTTTAAAGTCAGGACCCTCAACAGCTACAATACCGGGCAGCGCAATCGCGGGATTCTTAAATCCATCAGGCAAGCTGAGATCACCCGGAACCTCTCGCCACAAATCGCGTCTCTTCGCACCGGCTGCGGCGATCACAACCTTGGAACCCTCATTAAACCCCGTACCCGAATAATCCAGCGTATCAATCGTCGTACGCGTTTGAAAGTGGAGATCGCGCCGCCAATCCACCCGCTCGAGAACGTGGATAAAATAAGCGCCGATATCGTGGGTATTCAGATGGGGACTATCTTCCCCCGCACAAATAAAAAGATACTTTGCCAGAGAACACGCACCAAAACCGAGCAACGCATTGGCCAGCGTGAGAATCTCCTGTGGTTGTCGCTCTCGGTAAGGCACATAGCGTTCCGAACCAATGGCAATAAGCAAAGGATGGACACCTGCCGCATCCACAGCATTAATAGACTTGAGACCGGGAATCTCGACGGGAACCATCGGACCAGTAATCTCGTGGATAAGTGCACCAAATGCAGTATCTTCCTGCGGGGGGCGCCCCACAACAGTAAAGGGATAAATAGCATCTCTCCGGTGCCAAACATCTTCCACATGGAGAACGGGAAACTCATGCGCCAGGCTATAATAACCCAGATGATCGCCAAACGGACCTTCGGGTTTGGTCTCGCCGGGATGCACGGTACCCGTAATAACAAAATCAGCCTCAGTAGAAATAACACAGGCATTCCTGCGCGCATAGCGAAACCGACGCCCGGCCAGACCCCCGGCAAAAATGAGCTCAGACAACCCCTCGGGCAAAGGCATAACAGCAGAAAACGTATGCGCGGGCGGTCCCCCAATAAAAATACTCACGCGCAAAGGCTCCCCCCGCCTGAGCGCATTGGCATGGTGGATTCCAATATCGCGGCGGATCTGGTAGTGCAGACCAACTTCTTCGTTCTGTATATACTCATTACCCGAAAGCTGGATGCGATACATACCCAAATTCGCATTCATAATACCCGGCTGATCGGGATCCTCAGTATAAACCTGAGGCAAAAGCACAAACGGACCGCCATCGTCGGGCCAGCATTGAATCTGAGGAAGCTGATCAATACTTGTACTGTGCTTGAGCACCGCGCCAAAACGCACCCTTCTCGGCAACGTATTAAATGCAATCCTCGCAATCCCCATTGCGCGCCAGGGCGCGCGAAGAAACGCAATCGGATCGGCCTTAACCTCGACCAGACGTTGGACCCATCTCAGAGTTGACCGAAAGAGAAAACGCGAGCGATCGAGCGTACCAAACAGATTGGAAACCGCCGGAAAGGGACTATCTTTCACATTCGCATAGAAAATCGCCGGACCATTTGCCTGAAAAACGCGGCGATGGATCTCCGCCATCTCCAGATAGGGATCCACCTCCTGTTCAATACGGATGAGATGGTCGTTGCGATCGAGATCGTCAACGCATTGTTTGAGGGACTTGTAGCGCATTGTGTTATACTATTGTTTGGGATTAGAGTTGTAACGTGTAATATAGTGTACTGAATACCTCATTGAGAGACAATTTTTAAGTCCCAATAAGGAGGAACACTTAATGACATCATTTCGAGCACTCGTCGTACGCGAAACAGAGAATCAATTTTCGAGATCCGTAGAAAAACGGCAAATAGATGAACTGCCCAAAGGCGAAGTACTGATCCGGGTGCGCTACTCCTCGCTAAATTACAAAGATGCCCTATCCGCAACCGGGCACCGCGGCGTAACGCAGGCATATCCGCACACACCGGGCATAGACGCAGCAGGAGAAATCGTCGAAAGCACTATTCCCGACTACAAACCTGGCGACAGAGCACTGGTCACGGGCTATGACCTGGGAATGAATACCGCGGGAGGATTCGGACAATACATCAGAGTACCCGCCCATTGGCTGGTCAGACTCCCCGAAAAATTGACCCTGAAAGAAAGCATGGGATATGGAACAGCGGGATTTACAGCAGCACTATCAGTCCATCACATCATCGAAACAGGTATAAAGCCAAGCCAGGGCGACATCGTAGTAACCGGCGCAACCGGCGGCGTAGGCAGTCTCGCAGTGGCGATATTGGCTAAAAATGGCTTTCGAGTAGTCGCAGCCACCGGAAAAGCATCAGAAACGGACTTCCTGAAAAACCTCGGCGCTTATGAAATCATAGACCGGCGTACATTGGACGACGACACGGGGCGACCCATCCTATCGGGCCGCTGGGCAGCGGCAATAGATACCGTTGGTGGAAACATCCTATCAACACTCATCAAAACAACGCAATATCACGGCGTAATAACCTGTTGTGGCCTGGTATCATCCCCCGAACTGCACACCACAGTATATCCATTTATCCTCCGCGGCATCAAACTAATCGGCATCGACTCCGTCCTGTCCCCCATGGACCTCAGACTAAAAATCTGGCAACGTATCGCTACAGACTGGAAAATCAACACCCTGAACAACATAATCGCAGAATGCGGATTGGAAGACCTGAATGATCAAATAGACCGCATCTTATCTGGACAAATGCGCGGACGGATCGTGGTCAAATTGTAAATTCTCAATCACAATCCCCCGACTCCTCTTCAGCGCGTCGAGAGGATCTGGAATATCCGGCTTGAGTTCGAGACTCATATTCCCGGCATAATTGGCCGACAGAAGCGCGGCAAATGTAGATCGCAGCACCTCCCGCGTTAGCACCCCATCGCACAGACCCAGGTGCAGATCCTCCTCCCCATCATTATCATCGAGATGAACATAACCCAGCCGGTCCCCTGCCAGCGCGATCATATCCGCGGGATCTTCATTCGCCATCTGTGCGTGACCAATATCAAAAAGCAGATACAGATTGGGATGGCCGATCTCCTCGAGATAATTGAGCGTAAACGGCACCGTCGGCAAAAACGTACCCGGAAAGTGTTCAACAGCGAGCTTGACACCTGCATCTTGCGCCTGATCAGCCAGCACACTCAAAGACTCGGCAAACAGGTCGGCATCATCGCCCTGGGGCACCAGGTACGCCGTCGTTGCACCGAGCCAAGCGCCGTGTTCAAATGCCCGATTTATATGATCGCGTGCGGATTGTGAATCATCCCCTGCAAGGGACACCCCCTCGGGCATATCGGCAGAAGCGGCAATACACGAAACAGCGAGACCGAGGTCCTCCGCCCGTTGTTGAAGATCGGCTGTCTGAAGCCAACCTGGACGAATATCAATATGGGTAAACCCCGCATCGGCAACCTGCTCCAACGCGACCTCCTCAGCACAGGTCAGTGCCCAGATACATGCAGCGAGAGACATAGTGGACTCCTTTGTAAAAATGTCAAATCTATATGCAAAATAGTAAAAAAATTACTATTGTAAAAAAACATTTTTTTGTATATAATAGTCATATACAAAAAATATGGAGACAAATTTGCTTGAATTATTAAAATGTAAGGAATTTCAGTGGGATCCGGGCAATTCCCACAAGAATTGGATTAAACATCGCGTATCGTCTGCAGAATGTGAGCAAATTTTCTTCAATCAACCTTTGATCACTGGAGATACGGCCAGCAGCAGTCCGACAGAAGCCCGTTATTACGCGCTTGGACAAACAGATTCAGGAAGACAATTATTTGTTGTTTTCACAATTCGAACGGATTTAATCCGCGTGATTTCTGCACGCCCTATGAGTCGGCGAGAGAGGAAGGTTTATAGCGATGCCCAGGAAGAAACAGATCCCGAAGTTCAAGAATGAAGATGAGGAGCGCGCATTCTGGGATACTCACGACTCGACTGAGTATATAGATTGGACAAAGGGCAAGCGCGTCACATTGTCCAATTTGAAACCATCAACCAGAACCATCTCTATTCGTTTACCAGAAACAATGCTGGAACAATTGAAGCTCCTTGCCAATAAACGCGATGTGCCCTATCAATCATTGCTCAAGGTCTTTCTTGCGGAACGCATCTCACAAGAGTTGCCCTCGTAGATAACCGCTGTTCTCAAAACCAAACCCCAGGCGAAAATCGTCTGGGGTTTTTGTGTCACAGGCACGTTCCATTACGTCAACCCAACCCCTGATTCTTTTCCCTCAGCGACCATGATTTATCGGGATTGTGATACAGCCATTGCTCCATATTTTCTTTGATCCGGGACCATTCGGTATCCAGCATGGAAAACCACGTCGTATCCCGGTTGCAGTCTTTCACAATCATATGCTGGCGAAAAAGCCCTTCATAAGTGAACCCCAGGCGGAGCGCGGCAGACCGCGAGCGTTCATTGAGCGCATCGCACTTCCATTCCACGCGGCGATAACGCATACAATCAAACGCCTCGCAAAGCATGAGATATGCAGCCTCGGTATTCGCACACGTATTTTGTGCCTCTGGACCATACCAGATATTCCCAAGCTCCAGCCGACGCGCATCGGATGCAATATTTAAAAAACTGACCATACCAACAGGCCGATCAAATTCTTTATCCCAAACACTCAAAAAGATCGGATCCTCCGAATCTTCAATCCCCTCAATCCACGTCTGCATGGCCGACACATCTTCAAAAGGCCCATACGCCATATACGTCCACAACTGCTCCACAAATTCCGTCCCGTGCGAACACGCAAACAACCCGGGCGCATCCCTCTCGGGATCGAGAGGTGACAGCGCAATATACTCACCTTCATAATCCATTCGCCGCGGAATACGCACTTCGGATACAGACGGCACAAAATCTCCAACGGGAAGAGACGACATCGGATTTGCCTCCATAAGCTATAGTTGATGTGATATTCTGACTTTTCTGCCTATTCTTTGACAAAACCGAAAAATTTGAGGTTTCCCCAAAATATCGTCCTCCGGGACAAAAAAAGCCCGTCCAAAAGAACGGGCTTCTCAGATAAGGATCCACACGCACACCATCACATCTCAATAATGTCCTCCCGTCTCGGCCCCACGGAAATCCACTTCACCGGAACCTCGAGCCATTCCTCGATATGCTTCACATAACGCTGTGCATTTGTCGGCAAATCCGAGAACCGGCGCACCGATGAAATATCTGTTCCCCACCCCGGCAGCTTTTCCAGCACAGGTGTCGCCCGGTCAAGCAGCGACGGCACTGGAAACACCTCTGTCCTCTCCCCATCGATCTCATAAGCTGTACAAACGGGAATCTCATCCAGATAACCCAGCACATCGAGCAGCGACAACGCAACCGCCGTCGCCCCTTGCATGCGACACCCATAGCGCGTAGCAACAGCATCGAACCAGCCCATCCTGCGGGGCCGTCCCGTCGTCGCACCGTACTCCCCTGCATCGCCACCCCGCTCGCGAAGCTCATCCGCCTCCTCGCCAAAAATCTCAGAAATAAAAGGACCTGCCCCCACGCAAGAAGAATACGCCTTCGCAACAGCGACAACCTGCGTAATCGAATGAGGCGGAATACCCGCCCCAATCGACGCAAACCCCGCCAGAGTAGAAGAAGACGTGGGATAGGGATAAATACCGTGATCCGGATCGCGCAAAGCACCCAACTGTCCCTCCACGAGAATCTTCTTATTCTCCTTCAGCGCATTGTGAAGCAACAACGACGTATCGCAAACATAAGGCGCAATCTGCTCTCCGGCCGCCATCAAATCGGGCACAACCTCCTCCAGAGACATCAGCGGCTTGTGATACAAATGCTCGAAAAGCACATTCTTCACCTCCAGTGCGCGTGCGACGCGATCGCGCAAGCGACCCTCATCGTACAAATCGGCCACCTGAACCCCCACCTTCAAATACTTATCCGAATAAAACGGCGCAATACCCGACTTGGTCGAACCGTATTTTCGATCCCCCAACCGCTCCTCCTCGTACACATCCATAAGCAGATGATAGGGAAGCAACACCTGCGCGCGCTCGGATATACACAGATTGGGCTTTGGCACGCCGCGGGCAATGAGATCGTCCAGTTCCTCTATAAAAGCCGGAATATTCAATGCAACCCCCGTACCCAGAATATTCGTCGTATGCGGATAAAACACGCCCGAAGGCAAAAGGTGAAGGGCAAATTTCCCATACTCATTAATAATCGTATGCCCGGCATTATTGCCCCCTTGAAAGCGAATAACAAAATCGGAATCCCGCGCCAGAACATCCGTCATCTTGCCCTTGCCTTCATCACCCCAATTTGCACCTACAATAGCTGAAACAGACATTTTTTATCCTTTTTTTATAGCTTCACCTGTTTAACCCAATTCACAAACTCCTGAGACACAATATCGGCCATCACCTCATCCTGCACTGGCGTATCGATATTAAAAACCATAATCGCCTCGCCGCCCTGGCTCCTGCGCCCCAGCGCCATATCGGCAATATTGATTCCATTTACCGCAAACAAGTTTCCCATATGTCCCACCACACCGGGCACATCTCGATTGCCCAAAACAATCATATTCCCCTCGAGCTTTGCCTTCACCTCAATATCATCTATGCGAACCAAACGCAAATCTCGCCGCCCAAAAACCGTCGCCGAAATCGATGTCGTCTCTTCCGAAGTCTCGACCTCTATCGTAATCAAATTGCTATAATCCGCGTGACTGCTCTTGGACTCTTCAACCCGAATACTGCGCGCCTTCGCCCACAAAGGCGCATTGACCAGCGTCACCGGCTCCTCAGCCTGAAATTCAAAAATACCTTTCAAAACCGCAGCCGTAAGCGGCGCCGTAGCGTATTCCTGAATCACACCCTGATAGCGATTAATCACCCTGTGCAAATGCCCGCCCATAAGTTGCGCGTGCAGCGACCCCACCTTTTCAGCCAGCGACAAATAAGGACTGATCGCATCGAGATACTCCGGATCAATCGGCGGCAAATTAATGCCACTTTGAACGGGCTTACCCTGCAGTGCATCGCGCAAATCCATCGCAATCTGCCGCGCCACATTTTCCTGCGCCTCAAACGTCGAAGCCCCCAGATGTGGCGTAGTAACCACCTCTGGCCTTGTAATCAGCGGATGATCAGCCGCAGGCGGCTCTTCCCCAAACACATCTAATGCAGCCCCCGCCACCTTACCCGCATCAATCGCTCTATCAAGTGCCTCCTCATCCACAAGCTCACCCCGGGCGCAATTAATAATACGCACCCCATCCTTGCACCTTGCAAGCGCCGATTCAGAAATGAGATGATGGGTCTGGTCCGTAAACGCCGCGTGCAACGTAATATAATCCGACCTGGCAAAAATTTCATCGTAAGACGCCTGCTGTATATGCAACAGCCGCGCCAGATCATCCGACAAAAAAGGATCGGCACCC
>JAPPAB010000098.1 GCA_026705765.1 Gemmatimonadota bacterium | reverse complement strand
ATGGCTTGGGCCGACGGCCTCGACGACATCCCGGCCCTGCTTCCGGCGATAGCCAGGCAAGAAAATGGACCCGCCCTGCGTGATTTCATCATCAAATGTACTGCCCATACGCCCCAGACCAATAACCGCTGCTTTGTAAGACATCTTATGCCTCCAAAAATATACACATTATAACGCTTAGTTGCCAAATTGGTTGGCAAAAATCAGAAGATCTCCATCTTAAGGTCGGCAGTCAAACATTTGTCAAAGCGCGATGCCCAATATCCCTTCGGAAATAGGCCCTGTCAAAATCAATTTTGCCCACGGCTTCGTAAGTGCGATCGATAGAAGACTTAATAGTATCGCCCATTGCAGTAACGCCGAGAACCCGTCCGCCATTGGTAACGAGTTGACCGTCTTCGCGCGCCGTACCAGCGTGAAACACCATCACATCGCCCGGTGCCTCAGCGCGATCAATCCCGGAAATGGGAAAGCCGGTATCGTATGCTTCGGGATAGCCCCCTGAGGCCATAACCACGCAGGTCGCCGCCCGGTTGTCGAGTTCGATATCGAGATCCGCTACCGAACCATTGCACACAGCCTCGATGATATCGACGAAATCGGTTTTGATCAACGGGAGAACCACCTGCGTTTCCGGATCGCCCATGCGGCAATTAAATTCGATCACCTTTGGACCATCAGCCGTAACAATAATACCACCGTAGAGAATGCCTTTGTACGGACGGCCTTCTTGTGCCAGAGCGTGTACCGTGCGTTTCATAATGCGCTGAACAATATCGTCAAAAAGCTCCGGCGTAATAACCGGTGCAGGAGCATACGCACCCATACCACCCGTATTGAGCCCCACATCGCCCTCACCAATCGTCTTATGGTCTTGCGAAGGCACAACACAAACAACATTTTCCCCGTCTGAAAATCCAAATATCGACGCTTCTTCTCCCTCGAGCAACTCCATTGCAACCAGCTTATCACCCGATGCACCAAAAGCGCGTTGCACCATCACCTCATCCACAGTTTTGTAGGAATCTCTCAGCGTCTCACAATAAATCGCCCCTTTGCCCGCAGCGAGACCGCTCACCTTGAGATAGAGCGGGTGTTGCCACTCCCTGAGCCGTTCCCTGGCTATTTCAGCATCCACAAAAGTTTCGTAAGCACCGGTTGGAATATCGTATTTGTGCATAAGTTCAAGCGCGAAATCTTTGTCCGCTTCAATTTGCGCCGCTGCCTGTGTGGGACCAAAAACAGCGAGACTCCGTTGCGCGAAAACATCGACAATACCATCTGCAAGGGGAGCTTCGGGACCAATAACCGAAATATCAATACCTTCTCGTTGTGCAAAATCTGCCAGACCATTGAGATCGCTATCGGAAATATCAACACATTCGGCATATTGCGCCATACCTGGACTTCCGGGCGCCGCGTATAACCCGGTAATCTTATTGCTCTGGGCGAGCTTCCAGACAAAGGCGTGTTCGCGCCCGCCTCTACCAACGACGAGGAGTTTCATATGGCATTCTCCTGAGCGATTGTTTCTTCTTCGAGCACATCTTCTGGCGTTTGGGTAATCAGGGTACCGACATCCTCGCCCTCTACAATGCGGCGCATCATGCCTTTTTGTTCAAAGTCGAAAACGTGAATCGGCAAATGATGGTCACGTGCTAGAATCACTGCGGACTGATCCAGAGCACCCAGATTCTTTTGAATAATTGTATCGTGACTGATACAGCGATAGAGTTTGGCATTGGAATTTTTGTTCGGATCGTCTGTATAAATGCCATTGGTTTTGTGCTTGGCAAACAAAATGGCTTCTGCGCGCACTTCAAGGGCGCGTTGTACCCCGGGATAATCAGTGGTGAGAAAGGGATTGCCAATACCACCGGCAAAAATGACAATATACCCCTTATCGAGATGCCGAGCAGCAACCAGGCGAATAAAGGGTTCTGCAACTGCGTTAATCGGAATCGCGGTCATCACGCGCACCTCGGCATCACTTTTGGCATTGAGCACACCGCGCAGCATCAGGCTATTGATAATCGTGCCGAGCATGCCGATATTATCGGCTTCGGAGCGTTCAATACCCCACCGCACACTCTGCTCGCCCCGAAAAATATTGCCCCCTCCAATAACAATGCCGATTTCAATACCCCGGCTGTGAATATCGAGGATTTCGTCGGCAATATGTTCGAGTGCTTCCGGGTCAAATCCCGATTCCAAAGCACCGGAAACAGCACCACCACTGAGTTTGAGAACAACGCGCTTATACCGCATACAATCTGACTCCTCTAAAAAATAATAAATGTTGATGATAGCGTCTAAAATATATATCGAAGCGAGACATGGGGAAAGAGGAAAGACGTTGACATTTGAGTAATATTGAATTTACTTCAAACTTTGATCCGCCAGATTGTCGATCTGTGCTTTCTAGATCCTGGATAGGACAAACTAATGCCCTCAAACGATAACACTTACGTCGAATTTGAAAATGTCTGCAAAAGTTACGACGGACGCACACTAATTGTCCAGAACGTCAATTTCAGCGTGCGCAAGGGCGAATTTCTAACCCTGCTCGGCCCATCAGGGTCGGGGAAAACGACCTGCCTGATGATGCTCGCTGGCTTCGAAATACCCACATCGGGCAGCATCCGCATTGACGGACGTTCTGTACACGCACTGCCCCCGCGCAGGCGAGGTATTGGCATGGTATTTCAGAACTACGCACTCTTCCCACACATGACAGTGGGCGGCAACCTCGCTTTTCCTCTTGAAGTACGTGGTTTTGACCGCGAGCAGTGTCGCGAACGCGTGGCGCGTGCCCTGGACCTGGTTCGCCTCAGCGGCCTGGAAGACCGGCGCCCCAACCAGCTCTCTGGCGGTCAGCAACAGCGCGTGGCAATCGCCCGCGCACTGGTATTTGAACCCGATCTGGTGCTGATGGACGAACCCCTCGGCGCACTTGACCGGCGCCTCCGTGAGGAGATGCAGTACGAGATCCGCCGCATCCATCAGAGCCTCGGCGTGACCGTCGTTTACGTCACACACGACCAGCAAGAAGCCATGGTAATGTCGAACCGCATCGCTGTCTTGCGCGGGGGAGACATCCAGCAAATTGCCGAACCCGAGGCCCTCTACGAAGAGCCAGAGCGTTCATTTGTAGCCCGATTCATCGGCGAAAACAACCGCCTGCCCGGTCGCGTGACAAAAGTAAATGGGGACATTTGCGAAGTGGAAACCGGCGGCGAAATTATCCAGGCGTTGCGCGTTGCTCCCTGCCAGATCGGCGACGCCACCACGCTGTCGATTCGCCCAGAGCGCGTCGCCATAGAACCCGAACCTGGTCTGTACACCAATGAACTCGAAGCAAAAGTCGAGGACATCACCTTTTTAGGCGACCATCTGCGCCTTCGCCTGAACGTGTGCGAGTCCTTGGAATTCATCGCAAAAATACCCAATACCGTGGGACACGGAGCCGTGCTGAAAGGCGATAAAATTCGCATCGGCTGGACACCAACAGACTGCCGGGTGCTCGACCCGGACGACGAGGAGGATACGACATGAATACCAAACAGAGAAAGACATTATGCACCGCGGTAATAACCGCGCTGGCGATGTTGACTCTGGGCTGTGACATCTCAGAAGACCGACCGCTGACTGTGGTTTCCTGGGGCGGATCTTATGCACGCGCCTGCGTCAAAGGCTACCACGAAGCGTTCACCGCTGAAACAGGCATTAAAATCAACCTCGAAGACTACAACGGCGGGCTGGCACAAATCCGCGCACAGGTTCAAGCGGGCAATGTGCATTGGGATGTCGTCGATTTGAGATTCCCGACATGGGCGCAAGGCTGCGATGAGGGCCTGCTCGAACACGTTGAGATCGACTCGCTGCCACCGGGAGCCGATGGAACGCCTGCGGAAGAGGATTTTTTGTTTGGGACATCGACGGACTGTGGCGTGGCAACACTGTTTTACTCCACCATATACGCGTACAACGAGAAGAATATCCCGGGTGAAAAACCCACCACAATGGCCGACTTCTTTGACCTCGAAAAATTCCCCGGACGCAGAGGCATGCGCCGCACGCCTCTGGCAAACCTGGAATTCGCGCTAATCGCCGATGGCGTACCACTCAACAAAATATATCCCACACTCAATACCCCCGAAGGCATAGATCGCGCCTTCCGCAAGTTAGACACCATCAAAGACCACATCGTATGGTGGGAAGCCGGAGCGCAGCCACCGCAGATGCTCGCCGATGGCGAGGTCGTGATGTCCACGGCCTACAACGGGCGCATCTTCAATGCACAGGTATTGGAAGATCAGCCCTTTGTCATCGTATGGGACGGGCAAATACTGGATCTATCTGGACTTGCCATTGTCGCGGGAACGCAGAACCTCGAAGCCGCAAAGAAATTTCTCAATTTCGCCTCAACAGCGAAAGCCATGGCCGGTGTCGGCAGCCACATCGCCTACAGCCCCACGCGCCACTCTGCAGAGGCACTGATATCGAAACATGCCGAAAAGGATATCGATATGAACCCCCACATGCCCAACAACCCACAAAATTCCAAGCGCGCCCTGCGAAATGCCTGGGAATGGTGGAGCGTTCACATCGACGAAATGAACGAGCGATTCAGCACCTGGCTGGCTACTCAGTGAGGAATATGTCTGAACACTTATAGACAGATCTTCTACTCAAATGAGGAGGCATAACTTGAAGTGGAAAAACACGCGTAAAACGGCATTTTATCGAACTGTACTGACCGCGCTGGCAATATTGACCTCAAGTCTCGCAACTGCCAATGACCGACCACTGACCGTAGTTTCCTGGGGCGGATCTTATGCACGCGCCTGCGTCAAAGGCTACCACGAAGCGTTCACCGCTGAAACAGGCATTAAAATCAACCTCGAAGACTACAACGGCGGGCTGGCACAAATCCGCGCACAGGTTCAAGCGGGCAATGTGCATTGGGATGTCGTCGATTTGAGATTCCCGACATGGGCGCAAGGCTGCGATGAGGGCCTGCTCGAACACGTTGAGATCGACTCGCTGCCACCGGGAGCCGATGGAACGCCTGCGGAAGAGGATTTTTTGTTTGGGACATCGACGGACTGTGGCGTGGCAACACTGTTTTACTCCACCATATACGCGTACAACGAGAAGAATATCCCGGGTGAAAAACCCACCACAATGGCCGACTTCTTTGACCTCGAAAAATTCCCCGGACGCAGAGGCATGCGCCGCACGCCTCTGGCAAACCTGGAATTCGCGCTAATCGCCGATGGCGTACCACTCAACAAAATATATCCCACACTCAATACCCCCGAAGGCATAGATCGCGCCTTCCGCAAGTTAGACACCATCAAAGACCACATCGTATGGTGGGAAGCCGGAGCGCAGCCACCGCAGATGCTCGCCGATGGCGAGGTCGTGATGTCCACGGCCTACAACGGGCGCATCTTCAATGCACAGGTATTGGAAGATCAGCCCTTTGTCATCGTATGGGACGGGCAAATACTGGATCTATCTGGACTTGCCATTGTCGCGGGAACGCAGAACCTCGAAGCCGCAAAGAAATTTCTCAATTTCGCCTCAACAGCGAAAGCCATAGCGGGCGTCGGCCGTTACATCGCCTACAGCCCCACGCGCATCTCTGCAGAGGCACTGATATCGACACACGCCGAGAAGGGTGTGGAAATGAACCCTCACATGCCCAACAGCCCGCAAAATTCCAAGCGCGCCCTGCGAAACTCCTGGGAATGGTGGAGCGATCACATCGACGAAATGAACGAGCGATTCAGCGCCTGGCTGGCGCAGTGAGAGAGGTATCGCGGTGTACTAAAAAATGAAACCAGAGACAGACATCAAAACCACCATCCTCCGCCCGCGGTTGCGCGCTACGGGACTGGTGTTGCCATTACTGGCATTCATCGGCGTCACATTTATCGCGCCCCTGGCGACAATGCTCGTACACAGTGTGTACGATCCCACAGTCGCCAATGCCCTGCCCGAAACCCTCGGCCTTCTGAGGCAATGGGATGGAAAGAGCACACCCGACGAAGCAGTGTACGCAGCGGCTGCGCGCGAACTATTAAAGGCGCGCACAGATCGCTCGCTGGGTCGGGTCGCCACCCGCGTCAACCGCGTGCATCCAGGACTTCGCAGCGTTTTCACGCGCAGCGCGAGATCGTTGCAAAACATCCGCGAAGGTCCCTATCGCGACGCCATGATCGGCCTCAATACTGCATGGGGCGATGTGCAAACCTGGCACGCCATCCGCAGTGCTGGAGATCGTTACACCACGCGACACTATCTCAATGCCCTCGACCTGCAACCCCTGCCCGACGGATCCATCGCTCGCCAGCCCCCAGAACGCCGCATCTATCTCTCCCTCTTGTGGCGCACCTTTATCGTAAGCCTCGGCATCACCGCGATCTGCCTGCTGCTCGGCTACCCCATCGCCCACTTAATCGCGCATTCGCCTCCGCGCATTGCAAACCTGCTCCTCATCCTCGTACTCGTACCCTTCTGGACATCGCTCCTGGTGAGAACCACATCCTGGATCGTACTGCTCCAAACCCAGGGCGTAATCAACGACTTACTCGTCACAATTGGGCTAATCGGCGACGACGGCCGCCTCGCCATGATCTACAACATGACTGGCACACTCGTGGCAATGACCCATGTGCTCCTGCCCTTTATGATCCTGCCCCTATACTCCATCATGCGCGCCATCCCCCCGAGCCAGATGAGTGCCGCCGCATCGCTGGGAGCAAACGCCTTTCAGGCATTTTGGCGCGTGTACTGGCCACAGACGCTCCCCGGCGTAGGCGCTGGATCACTGCTGGTATTCATCCTCGCCATCGGCTACTACATCACCCCCGCGCTGGTAGGCGGCAGCACCGGGCAACTCATCTCCAACATGATCGCCTACCACATGCAGACCTCCCTCAACTGGAGTCTGGCCGGAGCACTTGGCGGCATCTTGCTGGTATGCGTGATCGCACTCTATCTGCTCTACGACCGCATAGTCGGCGTTGACCGCATGAAATTGGGCTAACATGATCTCGACACAACACATTGGCCGGGTCGCGTACCTGGCCTCCTGTACCCTGATCTTCGCGTTCCTGATCGCGCCAATTCTGGTGATCGTACCCCTGAGCTTCAATGCCGAACCCTACTTCACCTTCACCGAAGGCATGCTGCGCCTGGACGCCGAAGCCTATTCCCTGCGCTGGTACCGACAAATCATCGAAAACGAACTGTGGACGCGCGGGCTGGTCAACAGCCTGATCATCGGCATCGCCTCTACCTCGCTGGCAACCGCGCTGGGCACACTCGCCGCACTGGGGCTATCCAGTCCCGCCATGCCGGGGCGCCGCTTCGCAATGGCACTCTTGATCTCGCCGATGGTCACGCCGGTAATCATCTCCGCGGCGGGCATGTTCTTTTTTTACTCAACCCTGGGCCTCGCACAAACCCACATCGGATTGATCCTGTCCCACGCCGCACTGGGCACGCCATTTGTTGTAATCACCGTAACCGCTACCCTATCCGCCTTTGATACAAACCTCACGCGCGCTGCCGCAAGCCTCGGTGCCTCGCCGATCCTCACGTTCCGCAGAGTACAACTGCCGCTAATCGCACCGGGCGTTATTTCTGGCGCGCTCTTCGCATTTGCAACATCTTTCGACGAAGTAGTAGTCGTCCTTTTCATGGGCGGCATAGAACAGCGCACCATCCCGCGCCAGATGTGGGCGGGCATCCGCGAGCAAATCAGCCCGACCATCCTCGCCGTGGCAACATTCCTGATCGCCTTCGCCGTATTGCTACTGCTCACCGTCGAATGGCTGCGCCGCCGCTCCGCCACCTCTTCTCAAGCAGACTGAGATCAAAATGGCCGACTTACAAACAACAGTACGCGATATTTTGACCTTCATCCAGGATCGGTTGTATTTTAACCGGGCAGACCTGGAGATAGAAGGACAAAAACACAATGCCGCTTTGCTGCTCAGCACACTAACGGGACTATTAGGTGGCAAAATTCTGATCGTAGGCGAACCCGGCCTGGGCAAAACAACATCGGCAGAGTATATTGGCGCATTGCTATATCGCATGCCGTTGGGGGCTGTTTGGGAAGCCGAAGTAAGTGGCCATCCCGAACAGACCGAAGAAAAAATTGTCGGACGCCCAAACCTCGGCGCACTCAACCGCGGCGAAGAAGATGTGGTCTGGTCGGCATTTTCCGTCCTACCCGTCAAAGTCGTAGATGAAATCAACCGCCTGCCGGAAACCAAGCAGAGCTTGATCCTCAACGGCGTGGATCGCGGCAACTGGTCCTACTTGAACCAGATGCAAATCAACGAAGAATACTGTTTGTTCGCAACGGCCAACTATCAGGACCGC
Source organism: Gemmatimonadota bacterium (assembly GCA_026705765.1). Classification (NCBI taxonomy): domain Bacteria; kingdom Pseudomonadati; phylum Gemmatimonadota; species Gemmatimonadota bacterium. Next base: position 6,343 of record JAPPAB010000098.1, on the reverse strand, counting down.
GGAACAAATACCATCGTTGTACCCCTTCTGGATCGCTTTGACGTGATGGTGGAATCCAAATATCCGGGTGCGAATCTATCCTGGATGATCGGCACCGAATCCTCTCCCGCGCATCTCCTGCGAGATCCTCAACGCGAGCAGGCACTCCAGGCGTGCCTGATCACCCCCAATGCCGAAGCAGAGATAGAAGCAATCTGCGAGGATTATGGAAAAGCGATCTCCGAGCGTTTGTCCGTACCCACCCTGGGGAAAACCGAGCGCGAAACGATCCGCAGTGAAATGAGCGCACTGCCTTTCCAGGCCGATGCCAGTGCCTATGTGCGAACCTTTTTGGCCGAATTGTCTTTCTGCTGCAAATACGGACAAAAACGCACAAATGAAATCTGTGGCGAAGGCTGTCATTACACGGGCTACCTGTGTTACGAAGTACAAACATGCCCGTCCAATCGCCTGCCCATCTCCATTCGGCGCTACGCACAGGCACTCGCCTGGGTGCTGCGCGACAAAGAAGTGGATATCGAACATATCCGCACGATATTGCCATACACATGTGCTCACCGCATCCAATGGAGAGACGAAGAAGAAACGCAAGACCACCGGGACGATGTATTGCCCATACACAGAGCGCGAGAAGCGGTGCGGCAAGTCTTTCGGCGCTATACCGAGCAAAACGAGCGCATCCAAACAGCTCTCATGACTGCCAATCGCATCTTAAATGGTGCCGACGAACAACCCATTCAGGGTGAACACCCCATTTACATGGAAATTATGCGCGACCTGGGACAAGAGCCTGTGCGTCCAGAATTTTCGTAATCCCAATTTTACAGAGTCTGACATGCGACAAAATCCATTTCGCGAGTTTGATCGAATTGCACCATCCGGTCTGACCCTTGAAAACACAGAGCGCGTCAACGGCTTACTATCTGCAAAGCGCAATCCCTTCGCCGAATTCGTCGAAGACACACGCAAAAAACGCGCCATGCCCATGGATGAAATTCTCGCATCTCACACCGCGGCAATGGATCGGTTGACGGCAGCTTACAGCACCCTGATTGACAAATGCGTCGGCGAGGGAGTCTGGCAAGCCGACCGCAAAACCATTGAATCAACATATGCTGCGGCATCGCAGATAGTGGAAAAAATTGATTGGGAAATGACCGACATCGAAGCATTTTGTGCACACGCCCTCCAAAGCAATGACGCGGCTTTCTTTGTCATGGAACCCCTCGGCTTGTTCTTATCGGCCTTTTGCAACGCATCGTCTCAGTCGGACATTCATCTCGATCTCACGGGTCACGACTTGCGCCTATCTCTCATGGGATATCGCCTCCGCAAAGACATCACACTGACAATTGTGGGCGATCTGGGCGACCTCACGGGCATTTCGCTCATGGGAGGCTATCTGAAGGTTGAGGGAAATGTCCGCCACTATCTCGGCGCGGGTATGATCGACGGACGGATTGCAGTCTCGGGAGACGCCGGCAGATCCATCGGCGAACAAATGCAAGCCGGCGAAATCCACATCAATGGACGCCTGGGAGGTGTGGGCAATGCCGAAGGTGGCGCGATTTATCACCGCGACCAGATGCTCAGAGGATCGACAAAATGAACTTCAACGACATCATCCAGCGCGTTTGGCCCGCTGTTCGCAAGCGCCATCTATTTCCCGAATTGCCGACGCCAGAAGTAATCGAAACAGGCGACGAAGCCGCGAGCATTCAAATGACGGACAAAGTGATCCAATTGAATGCCAATCGGCTGGCTGCCCTGGCGCAAGTAATGGACATAGAAGACGCCACCTCTGCACTACTGGATCACGGCGTGGGCCATCACACCGTTTGTCCCTGGGATTTTGAAACACACTTAAAGCTATATGCCGCGCTCAAACCCGTGTTATTGGATGGGGCGCTGGTCAAGCAGGTAGTCGAATATTTCTCGGACGTAGTGGTCGATACCCATGCTGTGCGCGAGCGCGAATCGAAATTATCCGAAATATATCGCCACGCAGAATCGAGTGAAGTGACAGACGTGATTCGAGCATTATATCAGCGTCTCTGGGGTGAAAATTTGGGCGTAGAAGACCGCGGCGAAGTAGATCGACTCGCGCGCATACCCTATCTGGACGCCTCGCAGTGGGGAGATAGCCTCAGAGCATTCGCACAGGTGATTGCTCCCTTAATCCAAAAAGAAATGGACGATGGAAATGGACAGGGTGGCATGATGGGCGATACCCAGCAGTATTCTGCAGGTGAACTCGCAGCGGGAATGGCGCAATTTGCCGAACAGGGATTTTACGCCTTTCGAGAAATGGTGCGCGATTTTGCCGACGAACTACAAGACGCCAACATGATGCCCGATATGGGCCGGGGCAAAGGCACGCCCTCGGATGCCGACCTCTTGTTTTACATGGCGCGCGCATCCGCATTTCGCCTGCCCGTGCAAACCATGCCCCTGGAAAAAGTGGGCGGATTACATCCGCATTCACATTCGCCCTGGGAAATTGGCAAACCCGTTCAGCACATCGATATATGGACGAGCTTTGGGCGCGTCATGCCGGGCATTTCCCAGATGTGGAACTGGCGAGATGGCGAAACCCACGGCGACGGCGACGGCATACCCGATTGTGTGGTCATCGTCGATTCCTCGGGCAGTATGGTCGATCCGTGTCGGGAAATATCCCACGCCGTCTTAGGTGCCGGATGCGCGGCTGATGCGTATTTGAGACGGGGCAAGCGCGTAGCTGTTTACAATTTTAGCGATGCACAGGCCGGCGGGAAAGAAGTGCTGGATTTCTCAAGAGATCGCAAGCGCGTATTCTTTGCACTGTGCCGCTACTTCGGCGGTGGAACCGCATTGCACTTGCCCGATCTGGAACCCCTTCTCAAAAATCATGTGGATATTTTTCTCATAACAGATATGCAAATCACCAACCTCGATGCACTGATGCAATTTCTGATCCAAAAAGAAAATCGGGTAACCGCTGTTCACGTAGCACAAAACCGGGATGTCCATCGATTTCGCCAGAGGACTGCCACCGCAGACCACATCTGTGTTTATGCAGTTGAACGCACAGAGGATATTCCAGATATTGTGCTATCAGAAGTAAAAACGCGATTTGGCGAATAGACGAATAGACGAATAGACGAATAGACGAATCCCACCCAACCACCCAAAACCTCTGGATTGCGGCTAAAATCATGCCGCAATGACGGCTTTCAGGTACATTAACTGTTTCATTGATTCTCTGATTCGTAGATTCGTAGATTCGCTGATTCGCTGATTCGCTAATTCGCTAATTCGTTGATTCGCTGATTCGCACCCTTTCATTCAGGAGAAAACATGAAGTGTCTTTTTGCCGTATGCATTGCCGCTGGCTTATTGGGTTGCCAGACACTGGAAAAACCCGAATTTGTAGAAGTCAACCTCGAGGACAAGCAACACAAGCTGAGTTATGCACTGGGCTTAAATTTATCTGAGCAATTGAAACAGCAACAGGGCATGGCGATTGATATGGATGTATTTGTACAGGGATTCAAAGATGGTTATTCTGGAGAATCCCCCTTGCTTTCCTCGGACGAAGCACTAAAATTTCTAATCGAGATACAGCAAGAGCAACGAGCACAACAACAGGCGGAGAAAAACAAAATGGCAGCAGAAAACAAAAAAGCTGGCGAGACTTTTCTCGCGGAAAACACGAAAAAAGAAGGCGTGGTGACATTGGACAGCGGCTTGCAATACAAAGTGATCAAAGCCGGTGACGGGCCAAAACCTCAAAAAACCGACGCAGTAGTATGCCACTATCGCGGAACACTGCTCGACGGCACGGAATTTGACAGTTCTTACAGCCGCGGGGAACCAGCGCAATTTCGCGTAGATCAACTCATTCCCGGCTGGACAGAAGCCCTGCAACTTATGCCCACGGGATCGAAATGGGAACTCTATATCCCATCCTATCTGGCCTACGGCGCGCGGCAAGCCGGGCAAATCAGTCCCAATTCAACGCTTATTTTTGAATTGGAATTGCTCGAGATCAAGTAGCGGGAATTGATTTTGAAGCTGAACATCCTGTATCGCGACGACGACCTGGTCGCCATTCAAAAACCCTGTGGCTGGTTTGTACACCAGACCCAACTGGACCGGTCGGCCATGTGTTGCATGCCCGTATTGCGAAATCAACTCGGGCAGTGGGTTTATCCGGTACACCGCCTGGATCGCGGGACATCGGGCGTTGTGCTATTCGCTCTTAGCCCTGAAATCGCACGCACATTGAGCGCTGCATTTTCAGCTCGAGAAGTCAAAAAAGAATACCTATCCGTAGTGCGCGGGTACTTGCCAGACAAAGGACGGATACACCACGCCTATTGCCCGCCCAACACATCGTCATCCGTCGAAGCCATCACCGATTTCCACTGCGAAGGCACCGTTGAACTACCATACCCCGTGGGGCGATATGAAACCGCGCGGTATTCGCTCATGCGCGCAATGCCAGTAACGGGTCGGCAACATCAGATCCGCCGTCACTGTGCGCATCTTCGCCATCCGATCATCGGCGATACGCGCTATGGCGACCGCCATCACAATCGCTTCTTTCAATCCCATTTTGAAATTGACCGATTGCTATTAATGGCCACCCGCATCGGTTTTGCACACCCCAAATCGGAGAAATGGACCGAAATCTCCGCGCCAATTCCAGGCCCAATTCATCGTTTATTTCAACAATTTGACTGGGAACCTGATCTGGAGGACAACTTATGAATGTACTGATAACAGGAGCCGAGAGCCATTTGGGACAGGCCATTGCCGGAGAATTGGCACCGGGCAACCAGTTGCGACTCTGGGGATCGGGCGAACCGCCTTCTAAACTCAGTGAAAACATCACCTATTTTGAAGGCGACATGCGCGACCCGGACACAGCGTGGCGTGCAGTGCGGAACATGCAGGCCATTATACACACAGGTGAGCCGCCTCCCAACCTGCCCGAAGACGATCTCGCCTGCGAACAAGAATTGTTGGACCTCGCAACCCGGGGCACCCATGTCTTATTCAAAGCCGGTATAGACGCCGGTATAAAACGTTTTGTATATGGAAGCACACTCCAAATATTTGAAGCCTATCCCGATGATGTGTATATCAGCGAAATGTGGCGCCCCATGCCATCCACGGACAAATTTCAGCTCACGCGCTATCTCGGCGAAATGACAGCGCGCGAATTTGCGCGCGATTTTCCCGTAGCCGTCACAGTATTGCGCCTGGGCAAGCTAATAGCAGAAGAAGACGCTTCCACTCAAGAGCCAGACCTCATGTGGGTCGATTATCGCGATGCAGCGCGGGCATTTCGCCTATCTCTCAATCGCGATGCACAGTCCGAACTGAAGTGGAACCGGCGATTTGCCCTCCATCACATTTGTGCGGACATTCCAAACCCAAAATATCTGGTCGGCCAAATTAGTGGACCTCTGTTGCGAGGATTTCAACCGCAACACAACTTTGAAGCCATCTGGCGTGGAGGTGACGCGTGAAAAAAGTACTTTTGCTGGGCGCTTCGGGACTAATTGCCCCCAATATCATACCGGATATGGAATCGCATTGCGATTTCACATTGGCCGATATAAAGCCCTATCCGGATGGTAGGCCCATTGAACATGTAGATATGCGCGAGTACGACCAGGTGCGCGATGCCATGCAGGGCATGGACGCGGTGATGAATTTCACTGTAAATCGCCCCGATCCCATCTTGAGCTTTCACGTCAGTACATTGGGCGCATTGCATGTCATGAAAGCCGCCGCCGAATTGGGCATCAAAAAAGTGGTGCATACGGGACCGCAACTGGTGCGGAGTGATTACGATCAGGATTTTGAAATCACCGATGTCCCCCGCGCCCCCGGCACCGGGTATTACGGCATAACCAAAATGCTCAGCTACGAAATTTGTCGCACATATGCGAGAATTTACGATATACAGACAATCTGCTTTGTATTCAACGGCCTGGGACTGGAGCCGAGTGAGCCGATCAAAGGCGAAGACTTCCCCCCATTTCGCATATTCTGGAAAGACCTGGCCCATGCGTGTTGCCTCGCATTGGATATCGAATCCGTGCCGGATAATTATCAGGAATTCAACATGGTGAGCATGACAGCGCACCAGAAATACACCACGGAAAAAGCACAACGCATTCTGGGTTACGAACCGGCTGAACGCTGGGAAAATTATTACAAACGCGACGTGTGATTTATATGTCCTCTTCCAAAACAATTTTCCAAAAAAACCGCAAAGTCATCCCCGGCGGCGTAGTATCAGTCAACCGCGCTGTCACACCGGAAATCGCCTTTGTGCGCGGGCAGG
>JAPPAB010000097.1 GCA_026705765.1 Gemmatimonadota bacterium | reverse complement strand
CGACAAGTCGGGGGAGCGTGACTGTCGGCATATGTGACGCCATCACTGACCACACTGGTAACGCCTTACGAGGCGATTGCCCAGACCGCGATGGATCTGATGCTGGAGCAACTCGAGGGGCAGGATACGCCTCGGCAAATAACCTTGAAGTCGCATCTGGTTGTGCGGGAATCCTGCGGGACGAAAAAAGATAAAAAATAATCGAAAAAACACTTGACATTGGGAGAAATTTTAATGCATATTATTTGTGATATAAGTGCAAATGTGTGTCTGTGTTAGAAATTTATCATAAGTGGATAATAAACAGTAGTTTGTCTTCGTCATCAGTTCGGAGCTAAAACCGTCTAAAAACCAGCGGGAGGGCATGGTATAGATGGTTTTTTTTGTACCTGTATCTGAAAGTTAGAAATTTATGTTTGGAAAATTATTAGATTAATTGATGTTTTTATTTATAAGAAAATAAGTTCTATAAATAATTTGAGCCGGAGAAAGGAGGGGGATTTGAATTGAGTGCGATACCGTGTTGTGTTTGTGTTTTTTCCCATCTCAAAGGAGGGCCAGCTTATGCGGATGTTGAGAGAGATGTTTAGAACACTATGCCTCGCTGGGGCGGTTCTAATTTCGGTTTCCACGGCTGAAGCCTTAGAAGAAGGCCAGTCGGGGATCGGGTTTTTCGGGAGTGCAAATGTCCCGTTGTTCAAATTTGGCGAGTGGTACTCTGCGTCTCCCAAGTTGGGGATTAGCTATAACTATGTAGCTTCGTCGAGGATTGTCGCCGAGATTGAGTATCACTATTCTTCGATGCTGGGCGGCGATCTGGATACGCGCGAGTTCACCTGGCCGATTGACAGCCAGAACTACCGCAGCCCAAATGTCGATCAAGGCGTGACGTTCAATAGCCTGACCGCCAGCGGCCTGCTCCATTTCAACGAGTTGGGCGAAGGCACATCGCCCTATATAATGGGCGGCGTCGGATTTTTCGGATTCTCGAACGAGGTGTCGGGGTTGATTTTTCCCGGGCAGTCGGGAACGTCCCTGGATACCAGCATTATGACCCCCGCCTTCAACGACAAGGTGGCGGCGCTGACCTTCTCTATTGGAGGTGGGATCAGCATCGCGGGGTCCGAACAATTTGTGATCGATCTTCGCTTGCGGTACAATGTGATTATGGGCGAACTCCGTCCCCTGGAGGACTGGGGGCTGGAAAAAGTGTTCCCTATGCAGGCGATAGATCTGGCAGGTGGAATTAAATATTATTGGTAATTTTCACTAAGGAGGCTTTTCGATGTATAGAAAATGTCTGGGTTTTGTTCTCGTTGCGATTTTTGCCCTCGGTTTTATCAGCCTGGTCGAGGCGGCGACAACGGGAAAAATTACTGGTCGTATCGTCGATAAGGCTGGAGAGGCTCTGCCGGGTGCCAACGTGCAGGTGGAGGGGACGACCCGTGGGGCAACCACCGATGCAGAGGGGTATTATTTTGTCCTGTCAGTTGACCCGGGGAGCTACACGGTGAAGGCGTCGATGGTCGGGTACACGGGTGAGACCAAGTCCGGTGTGCGGGTTGCATCGGATCTGACGACGACAGTTGACTTCTCGCTCAATGAAGCGGCTCTGGAGTTGGGTGAGTTGACCGTGATTGCAGAGCGGCCTCCGGTAGAGGCAGATGTGACGGAGAGCCGTTATGTGGTGACAGCCGAAGATATTGCGGTGCTGCCCATTGTGCGCGATCTGGATTCATTTATCGAACTGGAAGCGGGTGTCAACATCGACGGCACAAATCGGATCCGCAATGCCTTTTTGGGCGGTGATGGCGGCGAGTTGGCTGAATATACGGTAGATGGTGTGCGTATGACGCACTCGGATGGTCGGCGCGGAACGGGCACCCGCGGGAGCACGCAGAACTGGACCGGCGATGTCAATACGTCGGCGATTTCAGAGATTACTGTGTTGGCTGGCGGATTGAATGCCGAATACGGCAATACCGGTTCCATCCAGATTGTGACCAAAGATGGCGGTCGGGACTACCACGGACAGTTTCACTATCGGTATTCGCCAGCACAACAGAAGCACTGGGGCAATAATGCTTATGAGAGCTTCGTGCATCAGGGCCGGCTGAAGTACGGCGATACTGAATGGGCAAATGAAACGGCCAATGGCCGGAAGGTGCATCAGCGGCCTTCGAGCGATTATACCGATGTGCGAGGGCATTTTTTAGAGGCGTCCCTTTCGGGACCTATTAACCGCGATCTGTCGTTCTTTGCCACCACAAAGCACGATGTTCAGCCGCGGAACCTGCCCCAGCCGACTGAGCGCGAGCCATTTAACGCGGATGTGAGCTATAAATTAACCTATAGTGCCACACCGGATATCAAGCTCCGTGCAGGTGGGCTGTATTCCAGCCGCAAAGGTCGCTATGCAGACAGCTTTAATTCCAGGGCGATTTTCCTCGATGAACGCGGAAGACTCGGTGGGGAGTGGCAGGTGACGGACAATATGTTCTATATGTCCAGTATCCACACCCTATCGGCAAAGACGTTCTACGAGGTTCGGCTGTCGTATATTGCCAGCAAGCAGGACACGATTGACATTCCAAGCGTGACGATAAATCCATCTCTGGATAATGACGGGTGGTTTTATACCGATCCCGGGCAGGTGCGGGATCTGCGCGTCGGGCAGCAGAACAAGCTGGCACTCCGGTTTGATCTGGCCAGTCAGGTGACCCGCACGCACTTCCTGAAGGGTGGTTTTACGTTTTATCGCTACAACAACTGGAAGACCGAGACCTTCGAAAATGTGGATGGGCGCACCCGGTGGATGATTTACTGGGGCAAGCGATATGAACCCGGCGTGGGAATTACGCCCACCGAACTCCACGCTTATGTGCAGGACAAGATGGAGTTTGAGGGGTTGATCATCAATGCGGGATTCCGCTACGAGCGGTATAGCGGTGGTGAGGCGTTGCTTTATCCCTATCAGGGAACGCCTATGGGCTACAACTTCACGCGTTTCCGGGAGCATGCGCAATACGGGAATATGCAGCCGATGAACTGGTTTATGCCCCGGGTGGGTATCTCGCACCCGATTACGGCCAAGTCGAAGATTCACTTCTTCTACGGGAAATTTCACACCCGTCCGGATTTCCGCCGGATATATCAGCAGAACTGGCAATCCACAGGCCCGCACTCAATTGACCGCAACAACGATGGGGTCATCAGCCCGCAAGAAGAGAATAATGCGCTGGATCGGAACGACTCGTTTGGCGCGGGCTTTGTGATTGACGAGTTCTTCTCTTTGCAGCATTCGCAGGTCTCTACGGCTTTTGAACTGGGTACTGAGTGGAATTTCATCAGCGATTATTCCTTCCAGGGCACTGCTTATTACCGCATCACCAATGGATTTTTAAGTGTTAATGGTGCGGTATTCCGCGATCCGCAGCAGGGAGGCAAGGCCAAGACCCGTTCTCAGGGTCCAAGGGGCCACACCACGACCCGCGGCATTGAACTGGCATTGAAGAAGGGGTTGAAGCACAACTTCTCGTTCAAAGCCGCACTCAACTTCGGCTGGGGCGAGCGCCTGACCATTGGCGGCACCAAGCGGGGCAATATGGGCGCCAGCATCTATCCGGATGCATCCTATATTGCCGATCCCAACCGGTACTGGGTCAGTCACACGATTGACCCGAATACGGGTGCAGAGATCCCCGATCCGCCGACCGGTGCCAAGCTGGAGGAATTGAAGGCAAAAGCACAGGCTGTGGTTGATCAAGGGTTGGCCGGCGAGTTCGGCGTGGGTGCGATGTATGCGACCAACGATGGAAAATTTTATCCCTTGTGGGAGCAGAGCGGGTTGTCCAGTGAGGAGCAAGCAGCGCTGCGGGGGCTTTACGCCTTTTCGACCACGGGCTGGAGTGTGGAAGGTGGGCGCAGCGATGCCACGCGGACAAATGGGAGCCTGGTACTGATTTACGCCAGCCCGCCCGATTTTGGTCCCGGCGAGATGTTCTGGGGCAGCAAGCTGTTCGGCGATGTCCGGGTGAACATGATCTACCGCATCTTCACGGGGCGGATCTTCGACTTTCAGGATCCGAAGACCAGCTTGAACCTGAAGAAAGAGGGTCCCACGATCTCGACGGTAGATTTCAGCTTCCAAAAAGGGTTTAACATCAGGGGCATCCGCCCATTGCTCTATGTGGAGATCGAAAATTTATTCAATTTCAAAGGCTCGCCATCCACGAGCGCAGACTACGTGCGGTGGGGATTGCTTGAAGCGCAACCCACGGATCCGTTGTTCGTGCAGTTCGGCGGTGATGCCAACGAGTTGAGCAGATTTACGAGGACTAATCCGCGCCTGGTATTTACAGGGTTGCGGTTGACCTGGTAAGCAGGCACAGTACCGTGGTGTGGGCACTGCGCTCACACCACGGATCTAATCTTAGATAGAGGATATGACATGAAAATGTATGCGAAATTTTCTCGCACGGCCGGGGCAATCCTTGTGGGAATCTTTGTGATGTCGCTGGCCTGCGAGGTAGCCGCTCAGAATATTCCTCGGCTACCGTGGCGCAATCTGCGGCGCAGCAAGCTCTGGACGGGGCTGATGAACACAGGTATGCACGGTCCCGATCGAGATGGAAGCCGGCGCGCCAGTATGGAGGGTGTAGCCTACCCGGGGCGGAATCGCTTGCCGGGGAGTTTGTGGGATAGGCGCGGATGGCCGGGGTCCAACCAGTGGGTGCAAAATTATCTGCTGAGAACGGCCACAGCACGGAGTCTGGGCACATTTATTATTTCAAAGCCCGATCCGTCGGAATACACCCCCTCGCGAGGGAACGAACTCGTGGTATCGTTTACGAGCCTGACCACCAGCCCGGACATCACGCCGATGGAGTATCCGGTGAGCATGGAAATCGAAGGGCAAATGGGCGTGGGGATGGATCCTCAGCACCCGCTCAAGGGAATTCCTATCGGGGAAGCCAAGAACTGGTATCCGGGGCAGCCACATCCTGGCGCAGAAAATATTGTGGAGATCCACAACTGGGATTTCCACACGTATATGAAGCCAGAGCACAAGCGGTTTGGAGAACTGGTGGCGATTGCCAAGTGGACCACCGAGGCCGGGATCCAGGGCACAAAGAAGATCTACCAGTGGACGTTTCGGGACTGGGATGACTTCATCATTGTGGAGAATGTGTTTGAGAATACCGGAGACTCCGACGGGGATGGCGTTGCCGATCTCAACGGGGGGGCCGGGCTGAATCTCAAGGATGTTTATTTTGCGTTTTACAATTATTTCTGGCCCACGGAAGGCGGTACGGCCAACCGCGACCGCGTAGATAGGGCGCGGGGCTATTACTACTGGTTGTTGCGCCGGTCTGAAACGGAAAACTACAATGTGATTCAGGACGATGTGTACCGCTATACCGAGGCGGCCAACTATGGAACGGCTGACCCAAATCACGCGGATGTAGCGGATGCCGTGGGGATGAAGATGAGCTACGCATTTGACTGGGATTCTCCGCTGACAGCGCACGACGATGCAGGCGATCCCCATCAGCCCGAAAACCAGTGTTGCTGGGGGCGGGTGAACTTCCAAATGCGCGGAGAACTCCTGGCCGGGCAGTATGTGGGGGCGATTCCGATTGATTATACGCCGCCTTTTGTGAACGACGACTACGCAAATTACGTAGCTCCAAAGGTGGCAGAGCAGCCCTTTGCCGTGCCGTGGTTTACCCATAAGGAAGAACCGGATATCAACCGGCACAGCACCGACGAGATCGGTATTGCGCTGGTGTCTGTAGCCAGGCCGGGTGAACGGGTGAGTACGTTCAATATCGCCGGACGCACGGGCTGGCCGGACAATCCGACTGCGCCGTTGCCAGTGCAGGACAATCCCACGCGACGGGGAGAGACCCCCGAGCAACCCATGTCGCCCAACTGGCATGCGTTTTCTCACACGTATGGTCCCTACGATATGCAAAGGGGCGACCGCGTGAAGATCGTGATGGCTTTTACAGCGGCGATGCCGGTAGAAGAAAATATGTGGGGCTGGCAGCGAAATATTCCGCAGAACCAGGCCGATTTGCACACGGACAAGGCCATGCGGAATTTGATGAAGCACGCGCAGCACGCGCAGGCGATGTACGAACTGGGCGGCGACGTGCCGCTCCCGCCGCCGGATCTCCACACCTGGATCGCGAATACACCGGCAGCTACGGCCCAAATTAGCTGGCAGAGTATCGACGATCTGGAAGATCCCGATTATGCGGGTACTGCTGAGGCCAGGGATATTGCTGGGTACCGGGTTTACCGCAGCGATTTTTACTTCGACAACTGGCAACTCTTGAAGGATATCAAAGTCGGAGATACGTCCCACAAAGAGGGTGATCGGTATTCTTACACCGACGATACATCTCTGGCTGGATTTGCCTATTATTATGCGGTGACGGCTTATGACACTGGTCACAGCACCTGGACCAGCAGCGATGGCACCAGGACGCTATCCGATTTGCCACCGGCTGCACAGCAATCGGTGCAAAGCGGGCTGGAGAGCGGATTGGCTGCTCCCGAGCAGTTCTTCCGGTATTCGTGGATACCCACGAGTCCGGCAGTGGCTGCTTATGCAGAGGCCGAACGCCTGGAAGCGAAGGTGTCGGTGGTGCCCAATCCCTTCCTGGCCGATGGTTCTCACGCCTATGAGGGATCGGATAAAATTCGATTCGTGAATTTGCCGTCCAAGTGCAATGTGAAGATTTTCTCGGTTTCCGGAGATCTGATGTCGGAATTTGACCACGATAATCCAGCGGTTGGAGAAGCGGAATATATCCAGCTCACCAAGGCGGTGACGGGACAGGTTCCAGCCGGGGTCTATTTCTTCGTGGTGAAGTCCCTGACGCCAGAGAGTAACGGAAAGATCCAGCGCGGGACATTTGTGGTGGTTGGGGGATCTGTCAGGTAACCGGCGGGCGATGGGTAGTCTCTGCCTATCGCCCCTCTGAATAAGGAGTGCAAGTATGTATAAAAAAGTTTTTGTCATCTGCATGCTCGCCACGACATTGATGGCTATTCCAGCATATGCAGGTGGGCTTATCAAGCGGCCGGACTTGACAATCTTCTCACCTCTTGCGGTGGCGCAAAGCCCTCGAGCCGTGGCAATGGGGAGTGCTTATGCAACAGCTGCAGACGATGTCAATGCCGCGTGGTGGAATCCGGCCGGGATGACGGGCGTGGAGAAATTGGAAGTGTCGTTGAGCCATTCGCAGTGGTTCGTAAATTCTACATTTAACACAGGGGCTATAGCTTATACAAGCGGTGTGCATACCATCGGAGTCAGCATCCTGACTTTTAAGCCAGAGGATGTGGAAGAGACCACGATTTTGCAGCCGGGAGGCACGGGTCGAACGCTCAGCCTGGGCACATCGGCCTTTAGTCTCATCTATAGCCGCAAGTTCACGGACAAGCTGTCCTTTGGCGTGCGATTTATGCTGGCTCGCGAGGATCTTGATCTGACCAACCACACGACTTTTAACGTGGATTTTGGCACCAAGTTCTACACCGGACTTGGCAGTCTGAGGCTGTCAATGGCACTGCGGAACTTCGGAAAGGATACAGAGGTGTTGCGGCGGCAGTTCCAGCAACCTCTGTCGTTCAATCTGGGAACCGCTGCCGAGGTCTATGGGCAGCAAGGCGATCCGTTTTATATCACTGGGGCGGCTGAGATGAACTTCCTGATCAACTGGGAAGAGCGCTACCATGTGGGCGGCGAAGCCTGGCTGGGCAATATGCTGGCGCTGCGCGGAGGGTATATGTTCCGCTACGATTCCTTTGGGCTTACAGCAGGTGCAGGCGTGAAATTGCCCCTGGCCGGGACAAAGATCACGGCGGATGTGGCGTGGCAGCAGTCCAAACACGATCTGAATCAACCCTTGCGGTTTGGGATGGGCTTCGCGTTTTAGTTCGTTGTGTTGAGCATGTAAAAAGGCGACCGAGTTTTTCGGTCGCCTTTTTTTGATTTTGCCAGCTCTCTATTTTTTATACCTGAACTGGATTTCTTTGGCGGCTTTCTGTCCATTGTTGAGGTCTTCGACAGTGACGGTGAGGCGGTTGTAACCGGCTTTGACTTTTTTCAGGCTGAGTTCAAAATACCCGGTGGTAGATTGTTCGTTGCCGGTCTGTTCGAAGCTGACTGTGACCTGTGTTTTGTCCTTTCGCTGGAATATACTGGCAAGGGCACCAACGCTGCTGCGGACCAGATTGAAGGGGCGTATTGGATCTTCCACGGCAATGGTATAGGTGACGCGATAGCGGGTTTGCCCAAATTCGTTTCGGGTGAGGTTATAGAGTTCGTAGTAGGCATAGGCGCTCTGATCTTTCTGGTAGGCGCGGGAGATCATGGGCACGACCCATACGTCGCCTTTGCGGAATTTTTCATCGCCCGGGTTTTCCGAGATGTTCCAGCTTAGCTGGATGTCGCTGAGTTGCAAGGCGTTGGATTGGTAAGGTTCAACGTGTACTTGATGGCGATAAATACCTTTGCGTTCGGCAGCGCGGTCATTGACCTGTACTGTGAGCAGGTAGTTGCCGGGGGGTACGTCTATCGGGATGAGGGTGGGGATGAAGGAGCCTTCGGGCCACATGTGGTGGCCGATAGACCGGAAAAATATGGCGTCTTGTGCGCGATAAACATTGGTGTAGGAGGTGTCGGCCAGGATGACGGCGCAGTCGGCGACAATCGTGGAGGTGTCGCCCGAAGCAAAGGTGCCCATTTCTACAGGGTCAATGCCGTAGTAGATTTCCAGGCGGGTGGCGCCATCTGGCCCGCGAAAGTCGGCAAAATCGTAGTGGAATCCGAGGCCCGACATGGGGCCGCCGGGTGTGTAAAAGTCGGGGACTTCGCTGACCGTGCGGTTGGCGATGGCTTCGGGGGCGTAATACGCGAGGAGGGAGTACCGGTGAAGACCGATGGTGGTTTCTTCGTGGGGAAAGTCGGGAAGCGGCGCGTAGCTGTAAACGCCATTGCCCAACTCGTTGGTGAAGGTGATTTCGATGCCTTCTCCAATATTGGTATAAACCCAGGTTTCCCAGGGGACAATGGTCATGTCGCCGCGTGAGGTGACGGGCAGGAAGTGGTGCTGATTTTCCGGGCGCATCTGCCGCCGCTGGTATTCGTCGAGGGCCAACTGCCCAATTTCTCCGACTTCGCCGCTTGCCTCACCATCTGCGCCAAGGGCTTCTGTGAGGACGAATTCGTTCTGGTTGCCTTCAATTGTACCGGGGGGAACGAGAATATTGCCGCCTTCATCGGTGCGTGCGAGGGCTGCGGGGTCGAGTTCGCCGACGAAAGACTGGTTGGAGCGGATGGGATAGACCGGTCCGGTAAAAACTTCGTCCATGGCTTCGGGACCGTAGAGAGCCAGGGCGAGGCGTTCTTTGACCTGTTCTACGGCAGGCGTGATTTCGGGATTGGCTCTGCCAGAACGCGCGCGGTAGTCGGGGTCGCCATAGCGGATGTAGATGTCTCCCCGCGCATCCCAGGGCGTTTTGGCTTCGGCGAAGTGGTTCCGCGCGTACCACACCCTGCGGTAGTGCTCGATGAGGCGTTCGTTGATTTCGGTGAGCAAATCAAAATCGCGCTTTGCCCAGAATTGTTCGAGAAAGGCGGGGCGTTCGGCTTCGGGGGTTTCTTCGTAGATTTTGAGTTCTTCTTTGGTACCTACCATGGCGATGTCATCGTAATAGATCCGTTCTGTTTCGGGCAGGGTGTTGATGAATTGCTCAAAGACGTTGAGGGCTTTTTCCGGCTCTCCCTTATCGAAGAGGATCTGCGCGGCGATGGGAAGGAAGCGAGCATTTTCGAGGTGGTATTCGAGGTTTTTGAGGATGGATTCACTCAGGATCATCTGGTTGTCGCGTTGACGACCTTCGGCATTGCGGCGCAGTTCAATGTAAGAAGTGCCCAGGAGATAGGCGATTTCGGGATTGTCGGGTTGGTGTGTCAGTGCCTGTGCAAAAGCCCGAGAGGCAGCGGTGTGGTTCTCATTCAGACGGATGTACGCACGGCCGAGGAGGATGTAGGCGGGCGCGTAGGTGGGGGCGAGCCGGGTGGCACGCCGGGCCGCGCTGACGGCTTTGCGGGCATGGTAAACGGCCATGATCCCACCAGAGGCTTTTTTGTAGTGGATCTCTGCAATGCCGGTCTGGGCTTCTGGCGAGGCATCATTGAGTTTGAGGGCTTCTTTAAATGCCTTCATCGCGTGGTCCAGATACCCCGCGTTGATGTATATGGGGGCAACGGCGAGGTAGGTCTGGATGTTGTCGGGGTTTTGTTTGATGGCCGCTGTGAGTGCTTTGATGGCCTGGTCTTTTTTGTTGGTTTCAAAAGCAGCCTGTCCCTGAGCAATGAGAGAATCAATCTGGGCTTCCTGGGCGGAAAGCGGTGCAGAGAGCAAGAAACAGAGCAGGGCGGGTGCAACACATTTGAGGGTTGTGTTCATCGAGAAGCCTTTCACAAAAGATACTAAAGTTTTGAGAATAGAATCTATTAGAAATATAGGCTATTGGCTTGTCCCACACAAGGCATAGCTCGCGGTATTTGCTTGAATTTCGGATTGAGAGGCGATAAACTTATGGTAGGGATTGGTTGATTCGAAACACTAAAGGAGGATCTATGCTATTTACCGATGTACAAATGAGGCAATACGATGAGGAGGGAGCGGTTACGATCGACAGCCCCTTCACGACCGAGGAGTTGGACCGCGCGGAAGCGGCATGGGACAGGTTGAAGGCGAGCGGGCGGTCGCCTTATGAAGATCCGGATTATGTCGATGTTGTCCAGCATCCCTATTTGGAGGAGGTCGCCAAAAAGGTGCTGCGAGCTGAATCCGTACATCTGTGGTGGGGATTGTCGCCCCACGAGCGCGCACCGAGCAGCGCACCTTTTGCGAGCGTTCGCGAGCAATGGGGGAATGGATGTCACGTCGATATTCAGGCGACATGGGAGGATTTTCAGGCGACGCCACGCCGGATGCGCGCTGAGTTGTGGCTCTGGGTCAATGACGTGCCCGAGCATCGGGGGGCTATGCGCATTCTGCCGGGTAGCCATCGCCCGATTATGGAACACTGGAGCCGGGTTTTGACGCCAGAGCACAAGGCGATGTTGCCCCGCGTCCACGGGTTGCGTCCCAAGCCGTCGGATACTGCGCCGGCTTATCCCGAGCATGTGCCCGAACTGGTTGATACGCCCTGGCTGGAGCAAGAGCCTGTTCCGGCTGTTGCGCGTCGAGGGCAGATGCTGATTCTGTGTAGCGGGGGATTGCATTCTGCATGGCAGAACGAGGATAC
>JAPPAB010000096.1 GCA_026705765.1 Gemmatimonadota bacterium | reverse complement strand
GGAAACCTGATCTTTGATATGGAGGGCACCATGAATCTAACCGTGCAGCATCAGACCTTATTGTGGGACGACAGTGAACACACAGTTTGGGAAACAATAACAGAACGCGTCTATTGGCCTCCCGAGCAAACAGTCCTGTTATTATGCGATGTGTGGAACAACCACTGGTGTCGCGGTGCGGTCGAGCGCTTGGAGGCAATGATCCCCCGCATGAACGCCGTTGTGCAAAGTGCGCGCAAGCAAGGTGTGACCATTATTCACGCACCCTCGGGCACGCTCGATGTTTATGCCAATACGCCTGCGCGGAGACGGGTATTGGATGTCCCACCCGTTGAACCGCCTGAAAATTTGGATCTCGCTGATCCCCCACTGCCAATTGACGATTCAGATGGTGGGTCAGACACGGGTGAAGACCCAAAAAAAATCAACACGCAGGTCTGGACGCGACAACACGCGGGAATAGATATTGACCAGGAACGGGATATTATTTCCGATCAGGGACAAGAAATTTACAGCTATATGCAGCACCGGGAAATCGACAAAATGCTCATCATGGGTGTGCATACCAACATGTGCGTGTTGCATCGCACATTTGCAATCAAACAAATGACGCGCTGGGGTATTCAGGTCGCGCTAATTCGAGATTTGACCGACGCGATGTACAACCCCGCAAAGCCGCCTTATGTGAGTCATGAAGCGGGCACGCAATTGGTAATCTCGTTTATTGAAAAATTCTGGTGCCCAACAATTTTAAGCAATGATTTGCTATGAGGTATGCGATGATTAAACGACCCAATATCTTATTTATCACAACAGACCATTTGCGGTATGATACGCTGGGATGCACAGGGGATCGCGTCATACAAACGCCTGCGATTGATGCCTTATCTGAAAAGAGTACGCGATTTTCAAAATGCTTTGTGCAAAATCCCGTGTGTTCACCGTCGCGTGCGACATTTATGACCGGGCGTTATCCCAAAAATCACGGCGTCAAATGGAATGGATCAAAACTCAACGAAAATGAAATTACAATGGTAGAAGCGTTCAAAAATCAGGGCTATACAACCGCCAGCGTGGGCAAGCACGGCATTGGACAGCAGCGTTTTCAACAAATACTCGACCACATGGACGCCGTGGGAATACGGCGGGGATGGAAAGAGCGAGCAGATGGAAATTATACAGTCACCGATCCCAATCCATTTGAGCAATATGTTCGCGACCGGGGATACGAATATAAAACGGGATACGCCCTGCCCAATTTTCGCAAAAACCTCGGCGCCGTGCCATCCGACCTCCCCGAAGATTGCCACATCGATGCCTATGTGGGAATGAAAAGCATTGAATACCTCGAAGGACTGGATACGAACAATTCCTTTTTCTTATGGGTGGGATTCTACGGACCTCACCATCCCTACGTTCCCTCTGGGCGCTTTGCAAATATGTACGATCCCAATGCGATGCCGCCCTTTCGACATGTAGAAGACGACATTGCAAAAAAGCCGCCCGAATACGGTTTGTATTTTAAAGCAGAACACCACAAATACCGCGGATTTGACCAGGCTTCCGACGAGACATTCCGCAAGATGAAAGCGGCGTATTACGGCATGGTATCGCAAATTGACCATCAAGTGGGGCTAATCCTTGAAACACTGGCAAAAAAAGGCATAGCGGATGAGACCATCGTGATCTTTCTATCGGACCACGGTGAATTTTTAGGCGATCACGGTATCCCGGCCAAAGCGCCATTTCTCCTCGACTGCATGTTACATATACCGTGTTTTATCGCCATACCCGGTCGTGCCGGCAGCGACTGCGACGCCCTGATCGAAACCGTAGATCTATTTCCCACAATCGCGCAGCTATCGGGTTTTGACGCGCCCGAATGCGTGCAGGGCATGGATTTATCGCCGCTGATGAATGGCGAACAATCGGAAATAAGAGACGTAATTTTTGCCGAAGCGGTCGATAAACGCTGCATCCGCACGCGGGAATGGAAATATATTCACTATCCGGCAAAAAATTACGGCGAGTTGTACAATCTAATTGACGACCCCTTTGAATTGGACAACTTATACGATACACAGCCGGAAAAAAGAGAAGAGATGACGCGAGATTTTTACGCCCACATGGATGCAACCGAAGATTTCATCCATCCGCGTTATGATCGCTTTACCGCCAAACAGGGCGAGCCTGTAACACATTATATGACCTGGTGATAAATGCATGGCAATAGTGGATTGGTTTTTAATCGGGGCGGCGTGTATAACATCGATGATCGCGGCTGTGGGAGGCGTTGGCGGCGGCGTTGTCCTCATTGCGATTATGCCGGGTTTTCTCCCCGCAGCGGCGATTATCCCGGTTCACGGACTGGTGCAAATTGCCAGCAATTTGAGCCGCGCGCTCATTGGCCTCAAGCATACCGAATGGCGTCTTGTGGGGCAATACGCAATCGGAACAGTGATTGGCGCCGCGGTGGGTTCTCGTTTTATTGCCGACATTGAATGGGAAACCATGCCCCTCTTTTTGGGTATTTTTATTTTAATCATCACGTGGATGCCCAAATTTTCCCGCGCGCCTGATTTACCCGCAAAATTCACACTGCTGGGTGCTTTTCAAACTGCTTTATCCTTGTTTTTTGGTGTAAGTGGTCCGCTCAATATGCCATTTCTCCTGCGAGAAAACCTCCCCCGAGATCACACGGTAATCACGCATTCGGTTCAGATGGCATCGAGCCATGCGATGAAAATTTTGACATTTGGGTTTTTGGGATTTGTCTTTGCACCCTATTGGAAATTGGTCATTGGCATGATCGCCTCGGCATCTCTTGGGTCTTATCTGGGAACCCTGATCCGCGGGCGCGTGCCCGAGCACCATTTTCGCATACTTTTAAGATGGCTAATAACCCTCCTTGCCGTGCGTATGATTTTGTACGTTCTGTATTCCACCTCATAATCAGAAAAGGATAAACAATGGGTGATATTTTTCGCTGGGGTATTATCGGTCCCGGTAATATTGCACATAAATTCGCCACGGGATTGCGCGCCCTCGACGATGCACAAATCGTCGCTGTGGGATCGCGCAGTCAGGAACGCGCCGACGCCTTTGCCGATGCGTATGATGTACCCAATCGCCACGCCTCTTATGAAGCACTCGCCGAAGATCCAGAAGTCGATGCGGTTTATGTGGCAACGCCCCATCCCTTTCACAAAGAGAACAGTATCTTCTGCCTGAAAGCGGGCAAGCCTGTATTGTGCGAAAAACCATTTACAATCAACCAGCACGAAGCCAGAGAAGTTATCGAAGTCGCCCGTAGCGAAGGCGTGTTTTTGATGGAAGCCATGTGGACCCGATTTTTGCCCATCACTCAACAGGTAAAGGCGTGGGTTACAGACGGCGCGATTGGTGAAGTGCGGATGTTATACGCCGATTTTGGATTTCGGGCCCGCCTCAACCCCAAAGGGCGCTTATTCGATCTCGCACTCGGCGGTGGCGGACTGCTCGATATTGGGATTTACCCCATCTCTTATGCGTCCATGATCTTCGACACACAACCTGCCACCATCTCGAGCCAGGCGCATATTGGCGAAACCGGAATAGATGAACAGGCAGCTATAGTATTTGGCTACGACAAAGGACAACTCGCATTGATCTCGTGCGGCGTGCGAATCAAAACCCCACACGAGGCAAAAATCCTCGGCACGGATGGCATGATCACCGTACCGCGGTTTTGGGATGGACGCACCGCAATCCTGTCCGCCAGTGACAAAGAGGAAGAGATGACACTGGAATGCGCTGGCAATGGATACGAGTGTGAAGCTGCCGAAGTGGCCCGCTGCGTAAGAGAAGGCAAGCTGGAAAGCGATCTCATGTCACACGACGATACCCTTGCCAATATGCAGACCCTGGACGCGATTCGGGAACAATGGGGATTGAAATATCCGATGGAAAGGGAATAATATTATGCCAATGGAATACGGCACAATTGAAGGAATGGACAAAAAAATTTCGCGCATTTTACAAGGTACAATGATGTTGCGCGAAAACGATCTGCAAGAATCATTTGACCTGTTAGACGGCGTATGGGCGCTCGGCGTCAACGGCTTTGACGGAGCATATATTTACGGCGGCGGGCAGTGTGAGCGCGTTTTGGGACAATGGCTCGACGAGCGCGGCCTGTTCGAAGAAGCCGTCATCTTGACAAAGGGCGCACACCACACTGGAAAAAAAAATAAAGTCACCCCACCTGATATTACGGCAGACCTGGCCACTTCTCTGGAACGTTGCCGCACGAATTTTATCGACATCTACGTATTGCACCGCGACGATCCAAATGTCGCAGTTGGCCCCATAGTAGAAATACTAAACGAACACAAAGCAGCGGGCCGAATCGGACTATTTGGCGGATCGAACTGGACCGTGCCGCGCATTCAAGAAGCCAATGAATACGCATATAAGCACAACCTGGAACCATTTACCGTGAGCAGTCCCAATTACAGCCTTGCAGAACAGGTGAAAGAACCCTGGAGAGGCTGTATCAGCATCAGTGGACCTGACAACGAGACGGACCGCGCGTGGTACGCAGAACAAAACATGCCCCTGTTTACCTGGTCGAGTCTCGCACAGGGATTTTTCTCAGGCAGATTCACGCGCGAAACATTTGAAGACTACCAGGCAAACCTGCCCGGCTCTTGTGTCGAAGCCTATTGTTACGAACAAAATTTCAAACGCCTGGACCGCGCGGGAGAACTGGCAAAAGAAAAAGAACTGACCGTGCCGCAAATCGCCCTGGCATTCAACCTGAATCAGCCCCTGAATCTCTTTTCACTAATCGGCGTATTCCATCCCGATGAGTGCAGGGCCAATATCGAAGCCCTCAACTTAAAACTCACACCAGAAGAACTCGATTGGCTGGACTTAAAACGCGACGAGCGGTGAGCTTTTTTACACTAATTGCACAACCTCAAATCTTTTGCCGCATCCAACCGCGCTTGACTTCGGGCTGTCTGCGAAATCCCTTTTGCGGTTTGGTACCCGTTGCCCCCATAGCTTGTTGACGCTTGTGATGGCCTTCCCACTGGCGTTGTGCGCGCTGGCCGTCACTTGAAGACAGCCACGCATCCAATTTTTCTTTCGATACGCCCTTTTCAGTCACAATGCCCCCTTTTTGAAATGCCTGTCGCCTGCGCTTGCTTTCGCCCCGCGAGCATCCCAATTTTCGGGCCATGTGCTTGTCGTCTTCGCCAGCAGCCAAAAGATCTGCAAATGTGCGAAAAAATGTTTCTGGGTCGTCAATCTGAAGATGAGCCATGAGAGCCTCCTGATCTTTTCTAACGTAGCGTAGCTAAAAAATGAGACAAAGACAAGTCGCATCGTGTTTCCAATAGCGATCAAATCCCGTCCGCTCAACCCCCAGCCCTTCTTTGCCTCTCGCCTTTTATCTGTGTCCATCTGCGTCCATCTGCGGACACCTTTCACCTCATCCTCGACGCCGACATCCACATATCGGGATTATTGCCGAGTTTGTCTTTAACACCCTCTGTAATTTCAGATAAGCGTTGCAATATATCGTCTGACAATGCGAGATCAACCGAAGGGAGATTCCATTGCACTTCATCGGGATTTCTCGCACCCACCAGAAGCGATGTAATACCGGGTTGTTGTAGTGCCCAGGCAAGGGCAAGCTCTGCCATTGCCACACCTGCTTCATCGGCGACATCGCGAATTTTCTTCAGTGCGTCAAACACTTCGGCCTCGCAGCCTTCTTCACTGTGCCTGGACATGGAGCGGTCAGCAGAAAACAGGCGGGTTCGCGCCAGGCCATCTGGCACATCATCCGCAGAGGCATAACGTCCGGTAAGCAACCCCTGCATCAGTGGGCTATAACAGATAATGCCAATATTGTTTTCCAAACACATCGGCTGAATCTCGCGTTCAATAACGCGCCAGAGCAAGCTGAAGGACAACTGGTTGGTGACAATATCGCCAACAGCGAGCAAATCGCGCAAATCGCCGCAGGCAAAATTGCAAACGCCAATAGCCCGAATTTTTCCCTGATCGCGGAGACGCTGAAGCGCGCTTGCTGTTTCTGCGATGGGAATATTGTGATTGGGCCAGTGAATTTGGTACAAATCGATATAATCGGTTTGCAGACTTTTCAAGCTTTGTTCGCAGGCTTTGGGCAAATCATCGGATGAAAGATGACCACCTCCTACTTTCGTGGCAATCACCGCGTCTTGCCGACGACCTTTAAGACCCTGCCCCAGCACGCGCTCGGACTTGCCATAGCCTTCTGCCGTATCGAAAAAAGTGATACCCGCATCGAGCGCGGCATGCACCGTAGCGACAGATACATCGTCGTCTTGATCTCCCCAAACATCACCACCAGCAAAAGGCCAGCAACCCAGAGCAATAACAGAAACATCAATATCCGTGCCGGGAAGTTTGGTGTACTTCACGATTCCCTCCTACCGATACCATGTGCCTTCTAAATAACGCGCTGAGAGACGGCGAGACAATTCGCGCCGTACCTCTGGCTCCTGTTCGGCAATATTGTGTTCTTCACCAGGATCTGCAATCAAATCGTAGAGTTCCGTAACATCGTTGTAGTTCTCCACCAATTTGTACTCCCGCGTACGGATACACCTGAAATTTTGTATGCCACTCACGGTTTCCGTGCGGTGTTCCTCTGCCTCTCCGCGAAGCACTGCGCCAACTGATCGCGCATCGATATCCGAAAGCGGAGGCACGCCAGCAAGATCACATATCGTTGGATTTATGTCAATGAGTTCAACGAGAGCATCTGAGACGCGACCGCCTTCAATGCCGGGACCCGCAACAATGAGCGGAACATGTACCGATGCTTCGTAAGGCACACTTTTAGTGTACAAACCGTGATCGCCCAGCATTTCTCCGTGGTCACTGGAAAAGATAACATACGTATTATCGGTCATACCCCGCCGTTCCACAGCCGCGAGCATCTCGCCGATCTGATCGTCAATAACTTCAATTGCCGCGCAATATTGCCGTCGGGTCTCTGCGATTTTTTCCGGGGTCATGTCTTTGATGCGATCTTTCAAGTAAGCGGGCTTACCCGGCAAATTTGCAGGCGTGGCGGGTGGCATCTCTGCATCGCGGTACTTCTCCCCGTATTCGGCTGGCGGATCAAAAGGATCGTGGGGGCCTACAAAGCTCACAAATAAATGCCAGGGAAAATCCCCCGGAATATTCTCAATCCACTCGACAGATCGCTGCCCAATATACACATCCTCAAACGCTTCGGTAGGCAAGACCGAATCGTGACAGGAAGCGTGATAACCCTCTTTGGAGCGACGGGTATAATCATCGACAAAAGCACCGAGCAATCCTCTTTCTTCCAAAAAGTGGTTATAAGGGCCCTGTGGTGTTTTGGAATGCCCAGCGTGCATCTTACCCTCGCATTCAACCGGATGTGTAAAGCCCCACATATACGTAGCGGGCCTGTCGCCATCGCGCCCATTATACCCGTCGGGTTTGGCCAGATCGAGCTTGCCCACACAACCCACGTAATAATTGTAATCGCGCAACTGCTGGTAATAAGTCGGTTGGCTGCGAGGCAAGAAGCAATTGTTTCCAACGCAACCGAGGCGCGAGGGCTGCATGCCAGAAGCCAGTGCAATGCGCGAAGGCGCGCAAACCGGGCAATTTGTCGTGCATTGGGTAAAATGCACCCCCTGCTTTGCCAGACGGTCAATATTGGGTGTGCGAACAAAATCAGCACCTGCACAGCCCATGTAATCAAAACGATGCTGGTCATCCATAATAAAGAGAATATTGGGTCGATCTGTCTGCGGCATAGTTTATCTCCATAATGTAAGGTTGTACTGCAGGTCAAGCCTGCGCGTCTAACAAATCTCTCGTAGCAATCAAAATGCCGTCTTCATCGGCGTAGAGATAATCGCCTGGAAGAAAGGCGACACCAGCAAAAGCAAGAGGCGTATCCTGGCGGCCCTTGCCTTCTTTTCGGCTGCGGCGCGGCACAGCAAAGCGCGCCTTGACACCTATTTCAATTTGTGCAAGTTCAGACACATCGCGCACACCGCCATTTATGACAATCCCCGACCAGCCATTGTCACTGGCGATTTCAGCGACCATATCCCCCAAAAGCGCACACCATGTCGAACCCTCGCCATCGACGACGAGAACGCGCCCCTCGCCTGGGGTTTCGAGTATCTCGCGCACCAGCACATTGTCTTCGTGAACTTTGACCGTGGCAATTGGACCGCAAAATGCCGTAACACCGCCATAGTCGTTGAATATCGGCTCGGCAACTTGAAGTGCTGGATCAGTTTCGTGCTCATCGCACAAATCAGTAGTCTTGAAAGCCATTGATCACCTCGTAAATATCTTTAAACATTGAATCTGCATTTTTACAACCCCTATAATTGCGCCTCAAAAGCAACTTGTCAAAGAAAAAAGCCATGTAACAAATTGCGACAGTCTAATTCTCAAATCCCTACTGGACTTATTAGCTCTATATGGATATATTTTTACACAGACCACGATGAGACACGCTGAATTTAATCCTAAGACAATTTTTCACGACTCGCCCTCATGCCCCTGAAGCGGCCGGCACCCAATAACCCACCATCCAGCTATCGAATTGACCGCAATGAAGCAGTATTCTTTCGACGAGTCAGCAAAGCAGAGCTTGAAAGCGCAAAAAAATCTCATCGTCTTGAACCAGAACTGGGCGGTATGGAACGAGGCAAGCACCTTACCACCACGCCGGAACTGGCACTAAAATGGGGGCAGCAGAAGGTGACCCAAGGTTTGGAAATGAGATAGGCTTTGTCTTAGAAATACGCTTGTCCGCAATCATTGCGGAAGAAATAGAATTTTTAGGTAAACTCGATGGCATCGGAGCCTGATATTTTGCTCGCTTTGACCAATTAAAAGGCGCAAAAATATCTGAGGTGAATCTATGAAGCAAGAGCTCTTAGCGAAGATATGTTTTTCTTCAGAACTACGAGACATCTGGCCGACGAAGTTTTTAAGTGCTGAGGCACATCTGAATGGCAGCAATGAAGATGCGGTACCCTGGTCAATGCGTGCGGAACTTTTGGCTCCACCGGATCAAAGCGGTATATCACCGGCCTGGATATCATTTCTCTCTCCCAAGGCTCCCTTTGCGACACTTTCTCCTCTCAAGTCGTTCAAGCTCACATTGGGAAGCACAGTTGTCGCTCGCTGTACTATCTTTGTCCAACCTCACTGTGAGACGCCGCATCAGGAGAATGATGTCGCAACTCCTGTGCATAAAGAATTGCTTGATCGAAACACATTAACGCCACCAGCCCTTGAGATTATTGAAACAGAGGACGAAGAATATCGGTATTTTGAACTCAGCGCAGAAAGCGAGCGACGATTGCGAGAGAAATTTGGTTCAGACGTAAGGGTTGACCGCGTTAAAGTGCCGTACCTTGTCAAGCATGAATTTCAGAAAATACACGGGAAGCTATACCCTGTGGTATTGGAGTGCATGTTGGACGAATCTATATCTGATTTGACTAATCTCGGTGGCATAAGAGTATTGCACAACGGTCAATCAGTATGGGAGTGGATTCCCGACAATGCTACCTCGCCTACACCGAAGAAAATGTTCACCGTACGTAAATTCAGTCTGGGTGGTGAGGTCCATGCAGACCGAGATCAACTGTATAACAAGTAAATAACCATATTCAGTATTTGGTAAGAAAGAAAAATGGAAATTGATGACATAAAGGAAACTATCGGATTTCGCCTCCGCCTACAGATACGGCTTGAAACGCTGGGCACTAATGAAGTATGTCTTACCACTCGTCTTGCTGGCCGAGAAGTGACGATCAGATCCCGCCAAGATGGCCAGCCGATTTCAAAAGCTAAGTGGATCGTATTGGGAGCGCGTGGGTTCGCCACTGAACCGGAAGCTCGTGCTTTCGGTGAGCGGCTCCGTGCAAATGTACAGCTTGCGGCACTCTGTTCTCAACTTGGTGCTGATACGGGACTAGACAAGGTCTTGAGTTGGATCAATGAAGACTGGTGGCGCTCAATGGGCCGGCTGGCCCCTCACCAGCGGTCCGCGCCTGATGTTCATGGCCTTTCAATTCTACCCGATGATGACAATACGTTAATTCCCTATTCGGAGCCACAAGTAACAAAGACCTCCAATCCTGATCTATTTCTCGATGCCCTGCACGAACTGGCTGAGCAGCCGTCAATCACAGAACCCAAAGTCACTATCGCGGTGCAACTCTTGAATCTTGCTCGCATCAATCCTCAGCCACTTGCCAGAATTGTACTCGCTTTTTCAGCCGTTGAGACGGTCGCACAGGTTGAGAATCGGAGGCAGCGGATTAGCGTACGACAACGTGTGAAACGTGTGCTATGTCGCAATAGCCTCAGCCATCTACACGAAGAATGGGGTAGGCTTTATGATCTCCGCAGTCATTTGTTTCATGGCAGCAAGCAGTTGGCAGAGCAGGAGGTCAATTCACTTGCAAATGATGCCCTGAATCTCTGTAGCAGGATTATTCTTGCGATTATCAAGCGAAATGGCGTCAAACTACCTCCGTTGCCAACAAAAATTTCGGGAGTATCTGACGTGTAGCAAGTCGTGGAGGTTCTGTAATTTTGGAGCGTTCTAAGCAGTGCGTGTATATCAAATTCACTTAACAAACGGCGATAGCCGGTAGTCGCCATAAGTATAAATCCCCGCCAGAATCATATCTGACGGGGATTTTATTTTAGCAAATATGGTCAAACCCACTCAAACACCACACCCAGCGATTCTCTTGGATTATCGACAAGCCTGTCGTAGATAGCCTGACAATCGGCGGGATTGGCGATAGGATCTTGCCATATAGCGTCCGGCAATTGCACGAACTCAATCCGAGCGCCGTTCATCTGGCGTTTACTTACTGGTTTCTCGGCGCAACCTCATTTTGTGGTTTGGCTCCTATTTTTTAACATTGAGATAAAGTAGTCAACATTACTTTGATATTTATTTTTTGAACCTGGTTGACGTATTCCCAAATCTAAAGCATTGGGATTGTAGAATCTTGTTGCTTCAGCAGGGATTGTGGGATCAACAGTAGTTGCTTGCGTTCCCGAAGTTCGGCAAGTCTTACGCTACCTCCGCCAGAGGTGGACGCCCCCACCTGTGAATGTTTATCGCCGCGTTGAGGTCTCTGTCTATCTCAAGACCACACTCACAACAATGGAATGTTCTCTCTCGCAATTCGAGATTCTCTTTCACTGTATCACAAGCCGAGCAGGTCTTTGACGACGGCAGCCATTTGTCGATTTGTTTGACAACCTTGCCCGTCTTTTTGGCAACATACTTGAGAATGTTCAAAAAGTCTGAGAAGCCCAAATCGCTAATCTTTCTGCCCCACAACGCTTTCATGGCGTCGATATTCAGCGTTTCAAAATACATTACGTCATATTCTTTACACAGTTGATGGGCAAGTCGCCAATGATAGTCTCTACGCTGATTAGCAACGCGCCGATGCACTCTGGCAAGACTTACTCTGGCTCTATGACGATTGTTGCTACCTTTCTTCTTGCGAGAAAGATTGCGATTAGCCTTTTTGACTTTCCTCGAATTGCGATTGAAGAACAATGGCGATTGTGTCCTTGTGCTGTCTGAGGCTGTTAGATATGTTTGCAAGCCAAAGTCAAAACCTGCGGTTTTACCGTTCTTGATCATGAATGACTTGATACCCGCAGCCTTTGCAACAACACATAGCCACAAATCGCCTACGCGGTCACGTTTGATTGTGACCATCTTGATACGCTCTACATCGAACTTTCTGCTCTTATGGTATCTGAATATACGCTTGCCAATACGCACCTTGTTACGCTCAAGGAATTTGTATCCTGCTTGCTTCAGCGTATAGGACTGATATCGAAAGCGAGACCTGAAAGTAGGCGGACGCTTATTATCTCTGGCAAAGAATTTCTGATAGCCAAAGTCTATGCGCTCAATCACATTTTGCAATGCCTGTGACGGCAACAAACGCCAATGTGCAAAGCGTGTTGTTCTTTTCAGCTTTGCCAAATGGTTAATCATTGTGAATTTACTCGGATACGTGCCAAAACGCCGATAGTATCGCTTGTGCAAGGCAATGAAATGATTATACACCTCAGCAAAAGAATCTATATCCCTATGGATATACATATTGCGATCACAGAGACTATACATTTTGTATTTGTATGTTAAGTATTCCATAATGTAAATATACACAAAAACAGTCATTTATGCAAGTTTTATGTAGTCAGTAAACGGATGATTTTGGTCGATGAAGTGCTGGCGCACTTGTACACCGCTCCACCGCTCATATTGCCTTGAGCAATGTGCCACCATGCTAAGCATGTTCCGTGATGACTTTACACGGAAGCAATCCCCCATAAGCATGTCCCTGCGAAAGCAGGGATTCTATGCGCTTCGCCATGCGACCCAACGCTAAAGCTCTCTGCTATTGGGTTTTACGCGCAGTTTCTGATAAAAATCTCGATGGGATTCGTCGTACCCGGGAATATTCTTCTTCCACCAGGCAACGTCCATCGTGGTCTGACCGCCAGATGTAGCCACGGCCTGAAGTCTGGTAGATTCGCGTTCGATTGGATCACCGCTGTCTGGACGGGCCATGTCTTCGTGAAAAGCAAGATACATGCAAATTTGTGCTCCGGCCGATCCGCCAAATGCACCGATCCGATTTTTATCGATGTTCCATTCGGTGGCTTTGGAACGCAGAAGCTGAAGCGCTCGTCGGCAATCGTAGTGCGCAGCAGGCAAAGGAGCCTGCTGGACATAACGATAGTTAAAAGCCGCGACAGAAATGCCCGCATCTAATAAAGCTTTCAATGTCTCATTACGAATCCCATCCTTGCTGCCATTTCTGAAACCGCCGCCGTGAATATACACTGCAACAGGGGTGGGTTCGTCTGATTGTGCCGGATAAAAATCAAATACATTCCGCTCATGGAGGCCGTACTTGTAATTTTTAAAAGAGTGGTGTCTCATATTCGATCTCCTCTATGGTTCTGACAGGGATTTTATTTCAGCAGGCGAGATCACCTCCACTCAAATACCACGCCCAACACTTCTCTCGGGTTATCGGCGAGCATGTCGTAGGTAGTCTGGCAATCGACGGGATGGACAACATGGGTAATCAAATCTTCGATAGGCAACTTGCCCGCAGCCATCAAACGCAAAATCAACTCGCGATCTCTGCGCTTGCTCCACGGATAATAAATATGGTCATTATCCGGCGTCTTGGGCTGATGCGCGCCCAGAATCGTGATCTCGCGCA
Organism: Gemmatimonadota bacterium; assembly: GCA_026705765.1. NCBI lineage: Bacteria > Pseudomonadati > Gemmatimonadota > Gemmatimonadota bacterium. The sequence continues at coordinate 2,720 of JAPPAB010000096.1, read as the reverse complement.
AGTGAATCTCGGGCAAAAAACTCACTTCCACGGTACCTCGCGGAGACCCCAGCGCGACCAGACGCCCCCCCAACCGCGGCAAAGTCAGCGCCATGGGATAAACCGCGGGAATACCTGTCGCTTCAATGACCAGATCGACACCATCGCCCACGCAATGCTCGCGCACCACTTCGGCGACATCCCCCGCGGTATTGGGATTGACACAAATATCTGCCCCCCTGTCTCTCGCCTTACCCAATCGAAAATCATCCAGATCAATCGCAATAACCGGAAGCGCGCCAGCCAACCGCGCAAAGGTCGCAGCCAACTGGCCCACAATACCCATACCAGTAATCGCAACAACCTCACCCAATTCTGGCCGTCCAACCCGATGCCCGTGCATGGCAATCGCACACATAACCATAAAAGCCGCGGACCTGGGCGAAACACCTTCGGGAGTCTTGAGAAAATTCCCACTTATAACCGCATGACTGGCGTGATTGCCCTGCGCGGAAATGCGATCACCTGGTTCTATCCCCTTCACATCATTGCCCACCTCGATCACCACACCCGTATTGCAATACCCTGTTGGCCGCGGAAATGTCCTTGCACGCGACGGTTCACCCCCGTGCGCATAATTGTAAATTTCCGTACCAACACTCATGGCGGTATAATCATTCTGCACCAAAATGCCATTATCCGGCACACGCGGTAGATCAAAGTCTTCCAATTCAATCCGCCGGACATCTGTACATATTAATCGTTGTGCTTTCAAATCTCATCTCCTTCTATGGAGGATCCACGGGAACCTTCTGGCGTTTCGGAATCAGTGGATCGTACTCAAACTCCTTTGTTCCCTTCACAAATTCTGCACGGGCTGCTTGCAACACCTTTTTGTCCAAAATCAGATCAATAGCCGATTTTGCAAACACCTTGGCCGTTTGCAAAACCGCGCGCTCGGCAAAAGGCATTACTGCCTGCGCGGTCATATCGCGGTGATGGCCCGGCGTGCCCTTTGTATAACACACCATCTGAAACCGACCCATCGGTGCCAGCCACGACACATTATCTTCATCCGAAGACCCGCGCCCCTGTGACCCCTTCCCCATTTTGATCTTCCCATCAAATTCACCTTTGTATCCCAATTCCTTTACGCGTTCCTTATCTTTTTTAGAAGCGCGCGGCGGACCAAATAATTTGAGGTTTTGACGTACAGTTTCGCACATCACATCATTTGGCAAACGCGGATACACAGCCGTGATACGATGCCATTTCATAGTCGTTTCTGTAGCCATCGCCGCACCCCTGGCGCATTTGTTCAATCGCTTGCGTATTTTATTCACCTGTTCACGATCCTTCCCCCGCACATAGTACCACACCTTCGCATAAGCCGGTACCACATTGGGCGCATCTCCACCGTCTCGAATCACGGAGTGGATACGCACATTTTCGGGAACGTGTTCGCGCAAATAATTCGCCGCAACATCCATCAACATCACACCATCCAATGCACTGCGCCCATTGTGAGCACTCGCGCCGTGAGACGTCTTGCCAAAAAACTCATAGACCAACGAATCCAGCGACGAACCGCCATAATTGCTAACACCCGTACCCGATCCCGGATGCCACGCCAGCACCGCATCCAGATCTCGAAACGCGCCATCGCGGGCCATATACACTTTACCCGCCAGCGTCTCTTCAGCCGGACAGCCGTAATAGATGACCTGACCGGGTGACTTCAAATTTTCCAATACTGTTTTTGCAGCAACCGCACCTGCGGCCGGGGCAACGCCCAAAAGATTATGGCCTCAGCCGTGGCCCCAGGTGCCCTCCTCGGCACCGCAATTGGGCAAGGCGTCATATTCACCCAACATGCCAATAGTGGGTTTGCCCGTGCCCCAGGTAGCGCGAAAAGCCGTCGGGATATTTTTCCACGGAAATTCAATTTGAAATCCGTTCTCCTCCAAATACGCCGCCAACGCCTTTGACGACTCGTATTCCCGAAATGGTCGCTCTGCCCAGCCGTGAATACTCCGCGACAGATTAAACGCCCGCCGCGACTGCGATTTCACAGCCTGATCCACCTGCAACTTTTTGATTTTTGCATCCATTTTCATCCTCTCTCTAATGACAGTCCATTGTAGATCATAATCAATAAATGGACAATGTGCGAGAATGCCGTCACATTCCCCACACCTCAATCTCGACTCCACTACTTGATGTCCGGCGATCGCGGAATACTTTGTCCGCCCAACGTCTCCCTTCACGACGGTCAAAAATCACCAGATGACCCGCCTCCGCATCGCACCGATCCATGTACTCCGCGGTCTGTTCCAGGCCATCGGCAATGGTCTGATCCAGACTCTTGTGGAGAAGTTTGCACTCAATCACAATTTTGCGCGTCTGATCGCCCTGAGGCCATAAGATGAGCAGATCGGTGCGTCCACGCCCCAAACCATACTCCCGTTCAATGCGTCCACCGCTGTTCACAATGCGCTGGAGAAATGCCTGGAGCAAAAGTTGCGGCCCTGCCTCCTGATATTGGAATCGCGCTACCCAGTGCTCTGAGTGCTCGCGGAAGAAGGTCTGAAACGCGGTCATTAATTTCACCACATTCAAACTGCCATCGGCATTGACGTACCATGCTGTATCCTCGTTGAGTCCCACCTGGGCTGCGTAGGTCAATTCGCGCGGGACGACTTCTGCATAGATCGGATTGGCAATACGGAGTGGATCTTCGG
>JAPPAB010000095.1 GCA_026705765.1 Gemmatimonadota bacterium | reverse complement strand
CTATTCGTCTATTCGTCTATTCGTCTATTCGTCTATTCGTCTATTCGTCTATTCGCACATCCGGCCGGTCGTGGACGCCGGGAGACGCCAAAATCCGCTTCTGCTGCTCGGTCAGCCCCTCATAAACCGAACCATCGTACCCCTTTGGCGCGGAAATCAAATGCCCTGGACCGTATTTGTAAAGCAACACCCTGCGCTCGTGATCTGCCCGCCACGGCAACGTGCCGTGTACCAATGCCTCCGTAAAAAAAATCGCATCCCCCGCCTTTGCCTCTGGCTGCACAACATAGTGCGGAACCCGCTCAAACCGCTGCACATCGCGCGGCAAATCCATCCGGAAATTGCTCTTATGGCTACCCCGGACACAGGCAAATCCCCCATCCCCTGCATCGGCATCCGACAACACATACGTCAACACCGACAAACCACACTGCATCACGCCATCTCGATACCTGTAATAATGGTGAAACAAATCCGGCTTGCCGCCGTGCAAACTACCTCGCTTCCCATTCTTCAGCATAAAAATGGCGTAATCGTGATCCAGGCGGAACTTTGGTCCCAACAACGCAACGAGATAGGGCAACACCTTGGGATGATCGATTAAATCCCGACACGCCACATCCCAATCCATAATACTCGGCGCGCGGCGCACACCTCTGGCATTGCCAAATTCATTATCCGCCTCCACATCCCCGTAATCCCTGGGAAATTCTCTATCCGCCACCGCATTGAGCACATCCAATTCCTCCTGACTCAACACATCTTTAATCACCAGATACCCGTCGAGATCAAACATAAACTTTTCTTCTGGGGTCATATCGCATTCTCCTATCGATAGGGCAATGGCCTGGGATCGAGCCATTCCACAATTCGATCTTTAATCGCCCATGCAAAAAAGAAATTTCCGCGCGGCGTATGATGCCCAATATAATACGGTTCCAAAAACGCCTGCACATCCCCCCGATATGTCGCGTACGCCTCCCGAAAAGCATCGCGCAAATCGATCACAGGCACATCCTTTGTCGCCAACCAATCCAAAAACGTCTGGTCAAAAAGCGGCTCACCTTCTAATGCCCGAGCTATATTACCCGAACCAAATGACAAAATCACCAGCAACTTTTTTCCATTGGCCTTTGTAAATGCCTCTACCTTTTCAATTACAAACCGCGTCGCAAACAAAGCCGCCTCGGTATGCAAGCTATAGACCTCGGCATCCGATCCCGCATTCTCGAATTCTCCCCCCATACTCTGCGCCATAGCCGACGCATCTTCCGCACTGCCCCTACGCGCCATAACCGCATGCAAAATCGGATCATCGCCAAACATCTCCCACACCCAATCCGCATCGCACAGCCGATAGAGTTCCTCGGGCGTCTTGCACAAATTCTCGCGCTCTTCCACGGTTCCACTTTCCAGATTCACGCGCAAATGCGGCAGCGTAAACCGCCCCTGTCTTCCCATGCGAATGGACCGCCATGCGTCCAAATTGCGAAAGTGATCGTCATCCCACACATTCAAAATCACGTACTCGGCGGGATATTCCCGCTCCACAATCAACATTCGCCGATACGCCTGATACACACTGTGCCCGCCAATGCCGTAATTGCGAACAGGTTCCAGCAAATGCGCGGCCAAATACTCCTGCCACGTCTCCCCATTGCTCACCTGATCGCAATGCGTAAAACTATTCCCATACGTATGAATGCGGCACGGGCGATCCGCGTAATTAACCACCTGCCGCGCACCGTCTTTCTGATAAGCGTAAAATCCGCGCGAATCATCCACCCCACCCCCGCGAAACCCATCACAAACCACCCATCCGATCTCGGGATCAAACGCCGACTGTGCATTATTACACATAATCCTCGCCAACTCCGCTGGCACATCTGCCTTCGCAGGCGTCACAAAATGATCCACCATCTCGCGCGTCGGCATAATCGATTCTAAATATTCGCGCCCTGTCATCTCGGATTCCTCTCCTCTCTCTCATCTCGCTTCCTGATCAACCGAGCCGGTGTGCCTCCAACCACCGAATACGGCTCCACATCGCGCGTCACAACCGCGCCCGCGCCCACAATACTATGCGCACCAATACGCACCCCGCCAATAACCACGGCATTGGCACCAAACCACACATCATCCTCCACGACAATCTCCCGCTTTTGCACCCTTTGTTGCACCATCGGAATATCGATTCGATCGTACCCATGTCCCACACTCGCAAAAACCACATGTGCCGCCACCGCCACATAATTGCCAATGGTCAAAGGCCCGTACAACACGCTATACGGCGCAAAATGCGTGTGACTGCCAATATCGATCCACGCGCCACATGGATTTACAAAAACCCCATTGTGAAACGCCACATCATCGCCAACACGCACCAATTCCGGATGCCGAATATCGACCAACGGATCAAAATGAACCGACTCTCCAATCGCCTTAAATGCCGATCGGTCTATCTCAAACATAAGAATTCCCCTCCGCACACAGATTAATCAATTACAGGACGCGATGCAATGGTATTTGCCCCTGCAAAGCCCGGCTGAAATTCACCGCTGTCTCTTTTTAAAAGTTCTACATACCACGCGCTATTGCCGGATAATCTCTGTTGTCTAAGGAAGATCGCCTACCTATATTTCGGCATTGCCGCGCCCCATATCACAGTAATTACACGAGGTTTTTATGAAGCAAATTTTCCTGATATTTTTGTTTTTCGCGCCTGCAACCCTGTCCGCCGCCGTGCTCAGCGGCCAGGTGCGCGATGAGAAAACCGGAGAATCGCTAATCGGCGCAAATGTTTATTTGGAAACGCACGCGAGGGGAACAGCCACAGACCTCGATGGAAATTTTGCGATTCCCAATGTCAGCGAAGGTAGCCACACGCTCGTCATCAGCTTTGTGGGCTATAAGGAATATCGCGATACCATCACTGTAAAAGAGGGAATGGGTGCGTTGGCTGTGGCGCTAACGCCCGAAGCCATGCAGTTTGAAGAGGTCGTTGTGAGCGCGCCGCGCGCCAAATTGCGCGAAACGCCCATTGCGTTCTCCGATGTGCCAAAATCCGATATAGATCGCAAACTCGGCTCTCGCAGCCTGCCGATGCTTTTGAACGATACGCCGGGAGTTTATGCGACAGAGCAAGGCGGTGGCGATGGCGATTCGCGCATCAATGTGCGGGGATTTGACCAGCGCAACATCGCCGTCATGGTCAATGGCGTGCCAGTCAACAATATGGAAACCGGGTGGGTCTATTGGGTTGACTGGGATGTTCTCAGCGATGTGACGTCGTCCATACAGGTGCAGCGCGGATTGGGTGCCTCAAATTTGGCGATAGCCTCGGTGGGGGGCACGCTGAACATTATTACCGATGCCGCCCGTCAACAGCGCGGGTTTAAGATCAAACAGGAAGCCGCGACCAGTGCCTATTACAAAACCACGGTCAATTTTTCATCGGGCTTACTCGATGAAAAAACCGCGCTGAGCGTGGGCATTTCACGCAAAGTTGGCAATGGCATACCCGATCAAACATGGACAGAAGGGTGGGCGTATTTCGGAGCGTTGAGCTTTTTGGCCTCTGAAACACACAAATTCGAGTTGTTTGTCGTGGGTACGCCGCAACGCCACGGGCACCGCCTGTTCAAGCAGCCCATTGGCACTTTTGATGCCAATTATGCGCAGTCTTTGGGCGCAGGCGCAGCAGATGCGAAAAATTACGGGGTCAATTACAATCCCAACTGGGGATATTCGCCGTTTTCATCCTATCGGGAATTCTTTAACGGCAAGGTGCGCGACGCGCGCGACAACGCGACCATTATGGAACGCGAGAACTACTATCACAAAACACAAACCAATTTGAACTGGTATTGGATACCCAACGATCGGTTTGTTTTGTCCAATGTCTTTTATTGGGCGCGCGGCAAGGGCGGAGGCCTGGGGCGCCTGGGCGTCAATCCGGGAACCCGGGCAGACGGCAGCATCGACTGGCAACACGCAGTAGATGAGTTGAATACGGAACCCGCATCACGAGCCAATCCCGACCTGGTGCTTACAGGCGAGGTCGGAGCCTTTGAGATTGCGGCAAAGACCATTATGCGAAACACGGGCAGCCTGCAATACTATTACGGATATTTGGGCACGGGCGAATACGCGCTAACGCCTGCCTATAAGCTCGCCTTTGGCATTGATCTGCGCGGCTATGAGGGGCAGCACTGGCGCGAAGTGCGAAATTTGATAGGGGCAGATTATTACGTTTTTACAGGCGACAGCAATGCCGCGACTTCTGTTAAACGCCTTGGAGACAGGATCGCATATCACACCGATGGTCTGACGCGCTGGGGGGGCGGGTTTGTGCAAATCGAAAGGCAGGTGAACAACTTTACGGCATTTTTGAGCACATCGGCATCCATAACAGCTTATAAACGCATCGACTATTTTCGCGCCAGGGTCAATGGGGAATGGGATCAGACAGATTGGAAAAGCTTTGGAGGTTATACGCTCAAGGCGGGGGGCAATTACAATATGACCCCTACGGTCAATGTGTATGCCAATATGGGCTGGCTTTCAACAGCCCCCAAATTTGGATCGGTTTATCACTACGACAACAGCCTCTACGATCCCACATTCAATGAAAAAGTGGCGTCTTTTGAGTTGGGCGCAGGCTATCTCAAACGCGGGGTGATAACCGGAAACGCAAACTTCTATTACACCAAATGGATCGACCGCTCGTGGCCCAAGAGCGTTTACAGCGCAAAGCTCGACCAGAACTTTCGGTTTTTGCTCAGCGGCATTGACGCGCGGCACACAGGCATAGAGTTCGACGTCAAGGCGCGCCCCCATCCCAGGTTGGAGGTGCACAGCATGGTCTCGCTCGGCAATTGGGAATGGCTCAACGATGCGCGCGCCACATTTTTCCCCGAAGAAGACCCATTGGTTGCAGATACGTTTCAAGTCTATGCCAATGGATTGAAGGTAGGCGACTCGGCGCAAAAAACCCTTGCGCTGAGCAGTACGGTATTTCCCATGCGCGGGCTTTACACCACACTGAGCTTGAGGCGATTTATGGATCACTACGCCAAATTCGATCCCGCCAACCGAACAGATCCCGATGACCGCCAGCAATCGTGGAAAGTGCCAAATTATAATTTGGCTGATCTCCACGCGGGTTATATCCTGCCCGGCAATACATTTGGCAATGGCAAAGTAAAACTGCAATTGCACATCTTCAATTTGTTCGACGCGCGCTATATTTCCGATGCAGACGATGGCGACAACCACGACGCCTCAACCGCGCTCGTCTTCCTCGGACTGTCCCGCCGCTGGAATATTTCGCTATCCTACGATTATTAATGAGCCAGATGCTCATCAAGGGCGGAGCTCAGTCGCCGAAAGACCTGGGGAAATTCAGCGGTGACATCGTCCCTTTCATTGCGCTGTAGATCGAACAGCAACTGGGGACGCTCGCGCTGAAGACGCTCCGTCTCGTCGGACGGCACATGCATCGGTTCAAAGACATCGCCCCCAATGCGCTTCTCTGGATCATAGCCGCGAACCAGCTTGAAACGCCCGTCGAAAACCATGCGCCAGGCACTCAGGCCGGAAAATACCAGGTCTCGATGCCTGCGCGCTCGGGCACCGAGATAATTGACGAGAGAACGGCTATCGAGATCATCACCGGGGTTCAGGCCGCCCCACTCGAGAAAGCTGGCGGTCAGATCCAGCGTCGTCATCGGAGCGTCGTCGCGTCCGAAAGCCCCCACGCCCGGACCAGCGATCACCAGCGGAACCCCCACCGACGCCTGTAGAGGCGACAACTTCTGCCACTGGTCGTAATCGCCGAGCATCTCGCCGTGGTCGCTGGTAAACACAATGATCGTGTTGTCGAGATCACCCCTCGCATGCACCCGCGCGACGAGACGCCCGAGGCAAGAATCGAGATGTTCGACAGTGGCCGCCCAGTTGCGACGCACCTCCTGGTGCGTCTCGGGCGCAATATCCTCGGTATTGAACACGGGAAGAGGAAATTCCACGGGCGGCTCGCGGTACCATTGATGCATCGACTCGGTAATATCCCACGGATGATGGGGATTCTGCAGATTTACCTCCAAATACCACGGCCTGTCGTCGGGCACCCTGTCCAGAAGGGTGAGCGCATTGTTCGTGATCCAGGTGTCGAAATACGCATCGTCGGGAAGTGTCGTCGGGAAAGTAGCCGTCCACACACCCTCCCGGCTTCGGCGCGCGTAATCGGCAATGTGCTCCTCTGCCAGGCCGCGCGCGTGCAAAAACGCCATGTACGTATCCTGAGGCACCATCTCGTTGTTGCGCATCAAAATGGTCGCCTGGTTCA
>JAPPAB010000094.1 GCA_026705765.1 Gemmatimonadota bacterium | reverse complement strand
ATTCAACGAGAAAGCGATGATTGCCGTCGGGTTGATAGACTTTAAAATGATCGTCGTGCCCTGTTGCTGCATAGGCTTTTTGTACAACGGGTATAAGGGCATCGACGCCTTGACGCGGCATGTCTTCGTCCCGGGTGGGCGAGATCATCATAAAAGGTCGCGGAGGCATGCAGGTGGCTACGACGCGCGGATGATCAAAGTGACACAGAAAGTTGGGGATGTAGTAATAGGCACTGTGTCGTTCGTTGTCACTCTGGTGAATGACGCTGGCCAGGCTGCCAAGGCCACCACAGACAGTTACGCCTGCCGCGATCCAGGGTGCGCACGCCATTGAATACCAGGTTGCGTTGCCGCCAAGCGACATGCCTGTCAGGCCAATGCGGCTTTTGTCAACGCCATTTATGGCGCAAAGAATTCGAGCGGCTCTGAGTGTTTCTTCGACGAGAATGCCCATCTGGCTTCGTCCATACGGAGCCAAGAGTTTGTTCTCTGTTGCCCATTCTTCAATGCTGCGGCGTCTTCCTTCTGTGCCTTTGATCGAGATGGCCAGTGTCGTGAACCCTCTTCGCGCGAGTTCACGTCCCCAGCCAATCAACGGACCATCGGGAGATTGATGGAAGTGTGGATGTGCGACCCGTTCTGCAGAACCGGATGTGCCAGAAATGCATACGATTCCCGGTCGCAATTTTCCCGTATGTCCAGGCGGTTCCATGAGGATGGCGGGAACGGTTTCGCGCAGTGAGTTCTGATAGCTCAGATGGGTGACGCGAATGTCTTCGATTTCTCGCGTTTCTAAGGTTGTGAAATCTACGCTGTCGGGGATTGTAGCCAGCCCCAGAAGCTCTATGAGCTTTGCACGGATATCTGAGTCGGCAAGGTCAGATGTGGATGCTGGCTGGATATCAGGTGGTATGATAGGTGACATATCGAGAAACCTTTGTCATCTCACGGTTTTTGCACGACAAGTTCCGGCCGTGGAATCATGCGTTCTGGATTCCGTTCGTAACCTCGTTTCCACAACTCCTCCACAAGCCTTCCACTTTTAGCCATTTCTTCGCGCAGCGCCTGCTGGTCCGCCTTTGCCCTCTGATCAATCGCTTCCGGGCAGCACACCTGGTATAGCATTCGCCGAAGCCGAGCCAGTTTCTGAGACGCATCGGGATGCTCCGCAAGATCTCGCATCTCCAAAGGATCTTCTGAAAGGTCAAACAACATCGGTCTTTCCCCAACGCATTCCACATATTTATCTGAACCCGATCGAAGAGCAAAAGCGCTTCCCGGAAGGCCCGGCCCATGGAATTCACTGATCGCGAATTCGGGAAGTGCCGCATCCGGCGCGCCCCTCGTGGATCCCAGCAAGGATGTCCCTCGCATGTGTGTTGGCGAAGGCAACTCCAGGGCTTCCGAGAATGTCTGGAAAAGATCGAGATGTGAAACAGGTGCAGGCTCGGACCCGCCTGATTCTATGCCGGGTCCAGCCACGATCATGGGTACGCGAATTGAATCCTCATACATCGATCCCATTCCGGAATTGCGATGTGCCCCCATGCTGCCACCGTGATCCGAAGCATAGGCGACCAGCGTCGAGTCCCAGAGATTCTCGGTGTCTATGGCTTTGAGCACGCGCCCCACGTTGCGATCTGCCATCTCACAGATGCCGTGGTAGCCTACCAGACCACGGCGCAACTCTTCGGGTGTGCAAAGATCGCTGCACGTGTAACGAACAAAATCCCGGTGGAAGGGGTGTAGTCGAGAAATGGGTTCCGAATAGCGCTCGTCCAGGTCTTCGGTTCGCACCAGCGGATCGTAGTAATCCCATAGCTCCTGCGGCGGATTCCATCCGGGATGGGGCTGTTTGATATTCACGATCAGGATCCAGGGGCGATCTTGTGGGCGTTCATTCATCAGCCACTGTATCGCTTCTTCCACGACCTGCGCGTCGTGCTGGTGTTCCCCACGCCCACTTGCAGGACCCGCTTCCCGCAATCGATGCAGGTGGTGGTATCGGGGGTGCACACGGCCCTCTTCGAACAGCGTGTGTACGTCCAGACTCTCCCGTGCCTTGGCCAGGCGCATATCTTCCACTCCAGCATCACTGCCCGGTTTGTAATCGAGCTTGCCAATGGTCGTAAGCACGACACCATTTTCTGCAAAGTAATGCCCCCAGCCTCTGGGCACTCCTGAATAGGGAAACGCATTGTCCCAGGTGGAGATCTCGTGAACATACCGTCCCGCCATCATCGCTCCCCGAGAAGGCGCGCACAGAGGACTTGGACAATAGGCACTGTCGAATCTCTTTCCTCGCCTGGCGAGCGCATCGATGTGAGGCGTACGGGTAATGGAACTACCGTAACAACCGGAAAACTCAGGGTTGTGCCGATCGGTCATGATATAAACGACATTCATCGAAGTCACCTCGGTGCGCGTTGTCAATGGCGGCATCTTAAGCCGTTGGAACATATCCCAGGTGGTCGTTATGTGCCACAGCTTCGGGAAAGGTCTCGTGAAGATGGTCGAGAACCATCTCAATCTTACACCTGCACAAAGAGCTGGAATAGGGCATCTCGCCGGTACGCCGGAAAAATGCCCCGTTCTTTTCGTGAAAATCACCCCGCCGGTCCATGAACTGCCCCCAGTGTCCCATCGTGTATCGCATCTCTGTTCTTCTCTCAGCGCTCTGAATCCAGGCCTCGGGAAACAGCATTTGAAACCGCGGTGCCGAATTCATCCAGCTGCCGCATCGAACCACTTTTACTTCCGGCCGATGTACTTGCGAATCTCTGAGCAGCCTGATTAGCGATGCAGCAAACTGTATGTGCATATCGCTGAGGGGAGATTTTGGCTGGTAAACATTGGCAATATGAAGGCTCAACGAGCCCTCGTGCTTGTAGTCATGATTCCAACATTCGTGTGAACGATCGCCAGGTCTGGGCTGTTCGTTACCCAACGTGCGAATGCGCGCTTCCATAAGTGGCCAGAGGATCGCAAGTCCCCTGATCTCCACGGATTCACTATCATTACCATACTTGTCGAAGATTTCTCCCAATTTCCCTACAATGACGTTCCATTCGGGATCTTCGTCTCCCGCTGCCGGATGGTGGTTGCCGTTGTAGAGTGAGGTATTCCGGTACAGATTGACTCGCACGTTGACGGTATCTTCCAGATCGCCGAGATTTTCCCGCAGCCGTTTGTTCGCGTACCAAAGGCTCAACCGGGTGAATTCCCGAACATAATGTACGCGAATCGGATCCAGATCGGACATTGATTCTACCCCCGTTGTTCGTATTGCGTTAATCTTTTCCTCTGCCGGATTTTGCGCCAAAATCCTGCCAGCCCCAATCCAGATGGATTCGGGGTATGGAAAACTCGTAATACCAGCGAATACTCACGGGTTCGTGTTGAGGTTCCAGGTATGCGTAAAAAAGAGCAGATCGGCCCGTCACTTCATCCAGCATCCCCGCAGGCGTGAGTTCCGACAACAGGTTCGGATCCTCTTCTACTTCCAGGTAACGCAGCAAATCATTTGTGTGGCTTTCGGCGCCGCTGGAATTCACCTGAACGGGTGTCTCATGTTCATTCCACCACGGCAAGTCCGATGCTGGTTGAGATTCTCCGTCTGCCGCCTTTGCCCAGATCGGTGTACTCCAGGCAAATTCTCCATCGTTCTGGCGAAGCCGTATGTAGTAGGCATTCTGTTTGAGCGGATGTTCATCCACGTAAGTCAGATCTACGTCCAGCGTGTTCGGACGCCAGGTCTTCAAGCGTCGATCATTCCGGATGAGATCTACGCGCTGCACTGTTGAGCATGCGTGAGCTACCACACGAACTCTGGCTGGGCCTGAAAGCTGTATCTCGCTGCCAGCGGGATTGCCTCCCAGCGAAACCATCAGAATGATTCGAGCCCCAGTCGTTGCAAAGGTTCGTTTTTCAGCGACAGCTTGCCAGATGGCCTCTCGTTCACAGCGAGTGGCCCACACACCCGCCAGAGGACCCGATCCAAATCCGGTATCACGGATGTTGAGCACCTTGTTGAACCGACCCCGGAAGCAATGGGGAGCCATTGGGGCGCCCAGTGTGGGCAGATGGATATCTCCCGATCCGATAACGGCCGGTCGATAGCCGTACCTCAGTGCCTTCTGGAGGAGCCACTCGAAAGCGCCGTGACCGCTGGCCACTTCCAGCAGTGGTTCGACATTTGGCCGAAATGCGTCCCAATTTGGCGGTCCTCCTCCAACGTGGGATTCAAGAAGAACATCCTCCCGATCTCCGTAGGTTTCCAGCAGGGTTTCCATCGACGAAAAGGTCGGCAGGTACCCATCTTCCATCTCCTGGAACACGACGTTTCGGTCCCCTCCAGAGCGCGTGTGAACTTCCGATGCGAGGAAGGGCACATATATTCCGGGCTCATCGTGATTGGCATATGCCTGTTGAAAGGCTTCCCACAGTTCAGGTTCGTCAGCCTGGTCTGGTGGCGACATGGGGCCTGGAGCCGCAAAATCCAGCCGTCCCACTTCGCGGGCTTGCCTGTGTCGGGCATCCGGATCCAACTTGAAGCTGGGCTCGTCCATCAGCGCCATGGACGTATCGCCCCAGGCGTGGGAGTGAAAGTCTCCCCAGAGCAGCCGGAAGTCCGGAGACTTCTGGCAGAATATCGGATTGCTTATGGCTCGAAGGTCTCCATCCCTCGCTTCGAGGCGATAAACGCCAGGGTGGCTAATCTGCACGTCCTCCAACCTCAGGACGCCGTTATGTACTGGCTCAAATATCGCTCGATCCGGCAGGCCCGATATATTGTCGGGGGCAGTTAACTGGACGACGCCTTGATATTGTTCACACACATTTCGATGGATATCGAAAGCGACCAGATTGAGGTGAAACGATTCGCCCTGTTCGACAATGGATGGTCCCAGGATTCGCAGCATATCTGCGGATGCTTCTGAAGTAATGCGAATCCGGATCTCTCCTCCCGCGATGCTGACAAATTCACCACTGCCATTGCGATCTACCGCTGCCTCCAGTCGCGCCATTGTAGTCGAGTCATAAACTTCAGCACCTGGACCACCCCCGCAGCGATCACCGATTCGCAATCTGACCCAATCTCCCTTTTGAAGGACCCCTTTCGACACGCGAACCCTCGCAACTTCGGGTTCGTGACCGTGGTCGGAATTGACAGTCAGGTCCAGCCTGGCATCAGAATTTGACGCTATTGTCACATAGTCGCGTCCCAGTGGGTTATTTAGCTGAGGGGCGTGGCCCATGAGGAATCCGCGGCGGAAGAAGCAGAATCCACCACCATCCTGCACATTCGCTGCAGCAGTAAATGTGATCTCCCACGTGCCGACTTTCCCGGCAGGCAGATTGAATGTGGATCCCGATGCAACAGAACCATCTGCACCCCGAAACAGGACCTCAAATCCATCGGGTTCATCCCCGGGAATCGAGGCATGGATCCACTCTATGCGAGCGTTTTTTGACATACGGTATCATCCGTTAATTCAGAAAGCCGCGAACGGTTGTCATATACCTTCTGAAATGCCTCTGCCGTTTGTTCGACCCAGATCGGATCGGGATCTACAGGGGTAGATAGCCAGAAGCACGTGCTATGTATCCTTTCGCTGATCGGCAGGCTGCCTGGTCGATACGATTTCCTCGCGTTATCTAGAAGATATCCCCAGGGACCCCCAAGGCCTTCGAATGAGAAATCGTTGAACAGTGACTCCAGATGCATCACACCATACCCGTAAGGCGTTATCTCCGGTTTTGTCCGCACCCCTTCGGCTACCAGCGCTTCCAGAACTTTCGACACGGGTACTCCATAGGCTTCGGGATCGACCAGACCCGCATACAACAGGAGACCGCCGCGGGTAGCCTTTGGATAGGCCTTCTGAGTCTCAACCCCCTCTACATTCTCGAGAAGCTCGTCCATTTGTGCAAACCACTTTCGGCGCTTTTCGTTGAGCTCTGAAAGGCGTTCGAGCCGTCCTCGAGCCATCGCGATACCAAAAGGATTCGCCCTGTATTTGACGCCCAGGCCCATGTTGTGCAATCCCTTAAACCGATCTGTTTTCCACGATCCCCCGCAACGACCGTACTGTCCCAATGCCATCATCTGGTCATAGAGATCATCGTCATCTGTCACCACCACTCCGGCCTCCAATCCCGTAACTGGCTTGCTGCCCTGCAGACTGAAGCATCCAATGTGGCCAATGCTGCCCACTGGCTTGCCATTCCACAGAGCGCCGTGTGCGTGAGAGGCGTCTTCAATCAGCTTGATGTCGGTTCCGGCGATCAGGTCCAGCAGTCCATCCATATCCGCCGGATTCCCATAGACGTGTGTGACGACAATCGCGCATGTCCTGTCTGTGATTCGTTGCTTTACATCTTCCGGATCCGCACAGAAGGTGTTCGGATCTACCTCGCAGAATACTGGCGTTGCGCCGCAGTGGAGGATGGGTGAAATCGTGGCATGCCAGGTGACTGATGGCACGATCACTTCTTTGCCAACATTGGCACCCGCAGCAAAAATGGCCGAGTGCAAAGCTGCGGTTCCGTTGCACGTACAGATCGCGTGCTGGGTCTTTACCAGTTTGCTGAAATCAGATTCGAAGAGCTCGAGATGTCGCCGGGCTGTCTTCGGATCGTCCAGTACCTCGTTCACGTACGACTTTTCAAGCGGCCCGATATTTTCCCACCCATCTCCTACTGGAGCCGTAACGGCCTTTGGGCCTCCTTCAATTGCCAGAAGTGATTGTGCCATGGTATTCTCCTAATGTAATCTCTGATGCGACGTATCAGACTCCAGGATACGCTCTTCCACTCTGAGAGGGGTCGGCCGGAGTCCAAAATCTCTCCACCCCCAGTCCACATGGATTTTGGGCATGTCGAATTCAAAATACCAGCGAATACTGATGGGATCTCGATCGATACCAAAATATCCGAGGAAAAGCGCACATTTTCCGGTGACTTCCTCGATTACGTCGAAAGGGGTCAGATCGTGAAACGCATCGATCTCTTCTTCCACCTCCAGGTAACGGTACAGATCGGCTTCGTAAGACTCCGCCTGGTTGGGCCTGAAGCTCGTGAGATCAAGAGGCTCGTGCGCGTTCCACCTGGGCAGGTCATCTTGCTCAGATCCATCCGGGCAGAAGGTCCAGATTGGCGTGGACCATGCATATTCACCGTCGATTTGGCGGAGACGAACGTAATAGGCTCCCTCTCGCAGCGGAATCTCGTCGGTGTGGGTCAGATCTATATCGAGTGCATCGGGATGCCATGAGTGGAGACAACGGTCATTCCGAATCAAGTCTATTCGCTGCACGGGAGCACAGGCGTGCGCGCAAATGGTGATCTCAGCAGGAGCCGCGATTTTGGCCTCGCTGCCCGCAGTGTGTCCGTTGACATCTACGGCCAGGATGATGCGCGCCCCAGTGGTGGCGAAGGTGCGTCGATCCCGAATCGCCTTCCAGATTTCGTTACGCTCGCAGCGCGCTGCCCAAACGGCGGCGATCGGTCCGTTTCCATACCCGGTGTCTCGGAAGTTCAAACCAACATTATGCCACCTCCCGAAGTAGTCTTTGGCGGCGATTGGAGCGCCCATTGTAGCGAGGTGGGTGTCCCCCGATCCAATAACGGCTGGGCGAAAGCCACAGCGCAGGGCCCATTGGAGCACCCATTCAAAGCAGCCATGCCCGCTGGCGACCTCAAGAAGCGGCTCGTGACTGGGGCGATAATCGTACCATTGGGGGGGACCACCTCCGATGTGGGCTTCAAGGATCACATCCTCTCGATCTCCAAACTCGGCCATCACTTCGTCCATGGTGCAGAAGGTGGGGGGATAGGTTTCAGTCCATTCACGGTAGATCACGTTCCGATCCCCTCCAGGTCTCGGGTGAACCTCTGAAGCAAGAAAAGGAACGTAAGTCCCCGGCTCATCGTTGTTCCGATAGGCTTGCTGATAGGCACGCCACAGCTCCGGTCGGTCCTCCTGGATTGGCGGAACGGCCGGTCCCGGCGCCCCAAAGTCCAGCCGGCCGACTCTCCGCAACTGTTCGTGTCTCCGCTCAGGATGAATCTTGAAGGTGGGATCGTCCAGTAGCGACATGCTAATGTCGCCCCATCCGTGGCAATGGAGATCTCCCCAGAGGAGACGGTGGTGGTGCTGTTCCTTGCAGAGGATGGGATTGCTCACTGCCCTTAGACCGTGGCGTTCGTCTTCCGCGATCAGACGGATAAGGCCGGGTTCTGATATGCGAATGTCTTCCAGAATCACGAGCCCGCTGTCACTGGAGCCCAACGAGATGGATTTGGGCAACCCCTCAACCGCTGAAATCGGACCAGAGAAGGTCACTCGACCCTCAAATTGTTCGCAGATGTTGTGGCTTGCATCGAAGGCCATCAGATGCAGTGCAAAGGCCTCATCGGGCGTAACGATCGACGGGCCCAGAAGCCGAAGCAGCGCCGGCACAGGATTGGATGTGATGTGAATCCTGCAAGGGTTGCAGACCAGTTCCCGATAGACGCCATCCCCTGTCCGATCCACGGCGCCGGTAATCCGACCCAGAGTCGTTCCGTCATAAACGGCACTCCCCGCGCCTCCATAGCTCGAATCGCCAATCTGAATGGTGAAGGTATCACCGGCTTTCATCTCACCCTCATCGACCAGCACCTGGGCGAATCCCGGACGGTGGGACTGCTTTTCTGAATTGACGACCAGGCGTAAGGCCGCATCACATTGGGTTTTTAGAGTGACGAAATCACGTCCCTCTGGGTTGTAGTCCTGAATCCGATGCGAGAACAGAAACGAGTGCCGCTGAAAAAGAAAACCGCCGCCGGCAGTTATGGTTTCTGACGCGGTGGCAGTAATCTTCCACATCCCCAACTTGCCTGCGGGCAATTCCAGATCGTGCCCACAGCTACGTGAGCCGTCACTTCCGTGAAATTCGACCTCGAACACATCGGGCTCGTTACCCGGCACAGGTTGGACTGTGATGCTGACGCGCTGCACTCGTGATTTCGGCATGGGTTCTCCTCCCCAAACTGGCTGTGCCCGTGCAGGCAAAGGAGACCCGGAACCCGATTCTGTAACTCTTTGGGAACGAGCAAATAGGCCGGTACGAACTTGTCCAGTCTCGGTAGTATAAAATTTAATTCAGCAAAGCACAAGCGAATCCAAATCTCTTTGGGATTCTTGGGATTCTTTGGTTGCGGGCTATTCAAACCAATGAGGGGATTGCGGGCGCTTCGTGCGAATCGAATCCAGTGCTGCCTCACAGATAGAAACTATGCGCGCACCCCATTGAGCAGGGATCGGATTGCTGATTTTGCCGTCGAGCAGATTCAGATAATCGACCACAGAGCGTCCCCAGCCGTGTCCTCCAACCACTTCATGAGCAGAGGATTCTTCAATTGGAACTGGCTCATGGCCGCGGCGGAAGAGTTGACCTTTCCACAACGTGCCCTCGGTGCCATATACGGCCAGAAAGCCGCCGCCCATTCCCTCGCCCATGCCATGTCCAGAGCAGCCGCTTGTCACAAAGACTTTGCCTGTGACGCCATTTTCAAATTGAAGGATCACAATATAACAGTCATCATCTGGAAATACCGGGATGCTGAGCTTATTGCTATAGGCATAGACCTCCGTAACCGGGGATTCGACGGTCCACAAAATCAGATCAAGTGGGTGGCAGCCGCCGCCCAGCAGGATATTCTGGGGATTTTGCTGATCAATGCGCCAGGGTGTGTGGTTTTTGCCCTCGGGTGAATAATGACTCCACATGTCGTGGATGTAATCGCCCTGGACAAAGAAAACATCGCCAATCTCGCCGGATTGGGCCATCAGTGCCATTTCGTGCCAGGGATGCAGGTAGCGCATGGTTTGGTCGGTCATGACGTGCTGGCCACTCTCTGCCTCCGCGTCGAGGATGCGTTGGGCATCTGCCACTGTGGTGGCAAGCGGTTTTTCCACCAGGACGTGGCAGCCCTGCTCCAATGCCATGACAGTCTGGTCGGCGTGCAAGTGATCCGGTCCTGCTACGACTACAACATCGGGCTGTGTTTCTCGCAAGAGTCGAGCGTACTCGTGACCAGTCAAGGCATCCGGATATTGCTCATGCATCATGTTCAACTGTGCCTGCTGTGGATCGACGAGGCCCACAATTTCTCCACGTCCATCGGCGGCGGCTACCTGGGCCACGTTACGGCCAGCGCTTCCACAGCCGCTAATCAAGAATTTGTAACGTTTCATGGCAGACATCTCAAATACTCAATGTACGATTTCAGGTGCTGTGTCGTTCGTTGGTTGCCGTCCCCAACTCAAAGGCGTACAGGGTGGCACGGTTCATCTCGAAGCGGACGTTGACCTTCTTGCCGGCAAGCGGCGAAAGATCCGGGCTCCCTTTCCACTTCAACGACTGTCGGAATTGATCTCCCGAGACCCGTTCGCATTCGTCGAACGAATAGCCGGGAAGCGGGTCGGCTGGCTCGGGCGGATGCGGAATGTTTTCATAGAGGGCGGCTCGAATCCATCCGCCCCGGTCGGCCGTATAGTTTAGTACAAGCTCTCCGCCGTTTATCTTCCGACTCTCCAGGGTAAATGCCCCGCGATTATCCGCTCGTATGCCCCCGAGCCGGTGCTCCGGCCACATCGCCA
>JAPPAB010000093.1 GCA_026705765.1 Gemmatimonadota bacterium | reverse complement strand
TACCCTCTCTGGACACTCCTTCCCCTGCTCGGCAAAGAAGGCAAACTCACCGAAGCACAGGCGAAATTCCTCGCGTCCTATCGCCCTTACGAAGAACTCTACGACCTGCAAGCCGATCCCCACGAAGTCGAAAACCTCGCAGAGTCAGAAGACCATCAGAACGTGCTCAACGACCTTAGCGCGCGCCTCGACAACTGGATCGAAACCTATGGCGACCAGGGTGAAATTCCCGAAGATCCAGAGGTCATCGCAGCACAGGCAGAAGACATGTACGACAAACATCGAAGCGCGCCGGACAGCCAACTATCGCCCGAAGAATACATAAAAACATGGGAACAGAAATTGCTGGGATAAGAGATTCTGCCCCACAAGAATCCGTCATCCGGCGCATGACCCGTCTATCCCTTGAGCACAATGCCGTGAACCTCTCTCAGGGAATCACAGACGAACCCGTACTCTACGACCTCGCCTGGGCGGGCATCGCCGCCATACTGGGTGGCTCAGATGAAGGCACCGAGCAATTGCACGCACTCACCCTGCGCGACCTCCTCTCGCGCAACCCGGGAAACGATAACCGTTCCTTCAAAGACCTCTGCGCTATCCTCCAACCCCAGCACGACCGCTACAACCAGTACTCCTTTCCCTACGGCCTGCCCGAACTTCGGGAAGCCATCGCAGACTACACCTGGCGATTCTACGCCTTTCGCCCCAACCCCGAAACGCAAATCACCGTCACCGCAGGTGCGACCGAAGGACTATCCTCAACACTTCGCGCCCTGTGCAATCCCGGCGATAGCGTCATCGTCTTACAACCCTTTCACGAAATGTATCCCAACCAGGCCAGCCTTTTCGGGCTACATTGCAAATATGTCACCCTGCGCGAAAAAAGCGATGGCTGGGCACTCGACAAAGACGAATGGACTACCGCGGCAAAACGCGCGCGCGCACTCATCCTCAACACGCCACACAATCCCACGGGCAAAGTCTTCTCCGAAGCAGAACTCGTCTTCATCGCAGACCTCTGCTGCAAACACGACCTATTTTTAATCACCGACGAAATCTACGAACACATCCTCTACGGTGATTGCGTCCACATCTGCCCTGCAACACTCGCCGGAATGGCCGAGCGCACCATAGTCATCAACGCCATCACCAAAACCGCCAACGCCAGCGGCTGGCGCGTCGGCTGGGTCATATCGCCCGAACAACACACCCCGCGGATTCGCGCGGTTCACGACACCCTCGTAGTCCAGGCCCCCACCCCATTGCAAAAAGGCGCCGAGCACCTGTTGCGGTTGCCCGACGCCATCTTCAAAAATATTCACAAACCATTCTCACAAAAACGGGACCTGCTCCTCAAAGCCCTCCAATCCACCGGATTCAAAATCACCCCACCCGACGGATCCTACTACCTCTTTGCCGATTACCGCTCTGTCCCCACCTTATGCGACATGAACGCCACCGATGCCGCCCTGTACATGACCCGGGAAATCGGCGTCACCCCCGTACCCGGCGACAACTTCTACGCAACGGGCAATGAAGGCGACCGGTACTTGCGATTTGCCTTCTGCCGCACCCTCGACAGCCTGAGCGAAGCTGCAGAACGGCTGAAAAATTTAAAGACGTAAGCTGACTTCATCGCCGCTCGTATTCAAATGGGAACGTCACAGGTTCACCATCGTTTGCCCACGATCTCGCCATCGCCACGTCAATCTCCCGATCCTTGCGACCGTTATAAGCCCCATATTCTGGCTCGGTATCGTTGCGAACCGCATTTGCGATACTCATCAATTCTGACGCGACGGTAATTTCGCCATCACTGAGCGGATAATTTTGCAACGGATTTTCCCACACCACCTCCGGCGTTGTATCCGCCACGAGTGCGGCGAGGGTCTCAAACCCATCGACATCGTTGGTTTTGCGGGTAACCGTGATTTTGCGTTGCTCATCGGCGGTATCGTTCAAAATGATCGCTTCATCGCGGAAGCACATCCCACGCTCGGCGTAGAACTTCGTACCGTTGAAACCGCGAAGTGGCGAACCGTAAGACAAACTGCTGAAATGGAATACCCCGACCGCGCCATCGGCAAATTCGATGACACCTTGCTGCCAATCCTCTGAGTCGCGTGTCGGCTGACCTCGCCGCCAGACGTGCTCCTGCACTGTGAAGCTCTTTCGAACACCGAACACGCGAAGGGGTTCGTTATCAAAACCGACGTAACTGCGAATCAAGCCGATCCCGTGATACCCGTGTCCGCGAAATTCGTTGTAGGCAACATTGATCTTGCCGAATACACCCGCCAGAATCATCTCGCGTTTAATCCGTTCCGATGGCACGCGATAATAGTTTTCATTGACCTCGATCTTCGTCCCGTGCTGCTTTGCGGACGCGATCATCGCATCCGCCCAGCCGAGGTCTGTGTCAATCGGCGTCTCGGTGCAGTAACTTACGCCATGTTCAGAGCACAACAGCCCCGGGATATGATTATTGCTCGGGGTAATTACGATGGAGCAGATATCTGGCTTTTCTTTTTCCAGCATCTCAGCGGTATCTGTATATGCAGCCACGTTATACTTCGCGCCCTGCGCCTTGACAGAATCTTCGCTTACATCGCAAACAGCGACCAGTTCAAGGTCGTCCTTCAACTTCGCGATGAGCGGAAGATACACCCCTGTCCCACGATTCCCCGTACCGATATGTGCAATTTTGAGCTTGTCCATTGATGTGCCTCCAATTGAAGAAAGCCGATATGGTATGCCCCTCACGCCTCACAC
Organism: Gemmatimonadota bacterium; assembly: GCA_026705765.1. Taxonomy (NCBI): domain Bacteria; kingdom Pseudomonadati; phylum Gemmatimonadota; species Gemmatimonadota bacterium. The sequence goes on along the minus strand of JAPPAB010000093.1, from coordinate 21,908 downwards.
AGCATCTTAAACAACGCATCCGCAATAATAAAATGCCCTGTCCGATTGGGATGCACAGGCTCTGGACAAAAAGTTTCTGAACCTCTATATTGCAAATGCACCTGGAAAAGATCGTGCAAACGCAACAGCTTTGTCCCGTACTTCTCGCTCATCTTCTCCACAATGCCGATATACTCCGGAATCAACGCCATAACCTCGCTCTGGAACGTCTGTCCGGATGTATCCGTCGAAATATAAAACGGCGTAATCAGCACAATAGGACATCCAATCTCCCGTTGCGTCGTATCCAGAATCGCATCGTACAATGCTTCAAATCGCGCGGGCGGAACCGCATCCTCCGCCTCTCGCAAAACGCTGTGTAAATCATTGATCCCAATCTTAACCGACAACTTATCCGGCGCGTGATCAATCACATCTTCTCGCCAGCGCTCGTGCAAATGCGTCACGCGATTACCGCCAATTCCCCTATTGATATAATTGATCTTGCGCTCGGGAAACCGCGCCGTCGCAATCTCTGTAAACGCCCGCACATACCCATTGCCCAGCGGAGCCTCAGCCGCGCGACGACCACAATCCGTAATACTATCGCCAATAAACAACATCGTCTCGCCATCTTGAATCCAAAAATCGGACATACGATTCTCCTTTATCCCATGAAAAAACTATTCATCTACATCTTCATCGCAACCTGTCTCTCAACGCGCGGAATCGCCCTTGCCGAACCCGTCATCGTATATGCTGCAGCCAGCTTGACGAGCACTCTGCAAGACCTCTCCAAAACCGCAGAAAAACAGGGCATATCGTTGCGAATGTCTTTTGCCGGTTCTTCGATCCTCGCCAAACAGATAGCCCTGGGTGCGCCTGCGGATATATATTTCTCAGCTAATGTAAAATGGATGGATTTTTTGGCAACGGAAAAATTGCTCGAACCCAATACCCGAATCAACCTCCTGGGCAACGCCCTCGTAATCATCTCCCCCAAAAATGAAAAATTCGATATCGAACCCCACGCGGACTTTGACTTCCCCAGCGCATTCCATGGACAATTAGCCCTGGGCGACCCCTCTCATGTGCCTGCGGGTATCTACGCTGTAGAAGCCCTGAAAAAATTGGGCTGGTGGACCTTGCTCAAAAACCGCATCGCCCCGACAATGGACGTGCGCGGCGCACTCACACTGGTCGCCCGCGGAGAATGTGCAGCCGGCATTGTCTATGCCACAGACGCGACAATCAGCGACGGCGTCGCAGTAATTGCCACACTCCCCGATTCCCTATTACACACACCCATTGTCTATCCCATCGCCATCGTAAAAGGACGACGCACACCAAAAGTCGAAGCCGCTATGCACTTTCTTCAATCAGACACAGCGGCTGCGGTCTTTCGGCGGTATGGATTCCGGGTGTTGGTGTCAGGATATAAATGACATCAAAAATTAAACGTGAGTGCGGTGCGAAGCCCTTCTGTAGATGTGGGTGCAATACTCAAGTTGAGGCGTTGCGACGGCACCTCGATCCATTTGTCGGATTTTATTGTAGCACCAATGATAGTGGAGAGAACCCAAATAGGTAGAGATATAAACGTCGCGGTCACGATTGTGGCAAATCTTTGCCATTCGTCCTCATCTCTCGCGTCTGCTATCGCAACTGGAGCAAGGATAGCAAGACCGAGAGCCAAACCGAATATAGAGCCTTTCCCCGTGTTTCTATTGCGAATTGTAAACGAAGTTTCGCCAACTGCACCAATCCATCCTCTCTCCGTTTTTTCCTGGCCGTTGTGGTCGCGATAGGTGACTTGCACATAGGCGGACCAACGTATTGGCATTGACCTCTGCGCCTTGCAGATATGTGGCTGCATACGCGAGCGTGGGAGCCATCGCGTTGAACAGAATTGCCGCAACCATAACAATAGAAAGAGACCTAAAAATAGGCATGTACACCCCCACCTGCATAAACGCCAGCGAGCCCCTTAGATTGAGAGCCGGTTTTTTCCCTACCAAACCCCTGACCGATTTCCACATTCAAACCCAGAGGAATCCCCCCAAGTGAAAACACAATCTCGCCGCCAAAAGCGAGCCCAGTTCCCAGCGTCGTGGTCTTGACAGTCTCCTGGCGGAGATCCTCCTCTTTTTTTTGTTGCCAGCCACCTTCGAGAGTGAAATGAAGTCGGGCAACGTTCCACCGGCTTTGATGCTCGAATATGGCATACGAAACGCCAGCGCCCAACATATGGTCGCTATACTGACCATTGAGAATAAAACGGCCAACGGTTTGAAGATATACCGGTGCCAGTCCGTTATAGCGAAAACTAATGCCACCGAATGTGGGTGTCGCGCCCTGAAGACCAATACCATAACTCTTAGTGAGATCAGTCTTTTTCGCCTGAGCTGAAAAACTGAAGGTCACAATCGAAAAGACACAGACCAGATAAGAAATTGAGCGTGTCATTGTTTTCTCCTTTTTTTAGTTAATGATGCACTATATCTACACCTGCTGAAGACTATCATTTTTCGGCGCCGCATCAGCCTGCTTGCCCCGCGATCCGATCAGTAGCAAAGTTAGACCCACCTGCATCCAGAAAAGCCTCCGAACCCGCCGAATAATGCCCACAGCCAAACCCATCTTTGGATCCAAGCCCATCAAATGAAACAGAAACACATGCCCACCTTCAAAAACGCCCATCCCGAGCGGAACAAAAAAGAACGCCGCATTAATCACGACCATCAGCGCGTGGAACAGATACACCCAGACAAACGGCATCGGTTCGCCGAGCACATGAAGAATCACATAAATCTCCAGCGTACCCAGAAACCAGCCCAATACATGTAAACCCAACAACCCCACCAAACGCCATCTATTCAACCGATAAAACTGTGCCAAATTCTCGTCAATCTCCACCGCGAGATCGCGGAACCGCTCCAAAAACCTGAGCCGCAACCACAGCATCAAATTCAAAAACCGCGCAAAGGGACTCCGACGCTGCCTGAAAACCGTCCAAACAACCCCCAGAACAGACAACGCCAGAACAGCGACAAGAGCACCTCGCACCTCAGCCGGCCACGAAAACCGCTGCAAACCCAGCACAACACCACCGATCACAAAAATCACCCCACCAATCATCTCACCCGTCTTATTGACCACCAGCGACGACACCCCGCGGGAAACGCACATCTTATCTCTCAGAACAATCGCCTTGCCGACCTCCTTGCCAACCTGCGAAGCCGGCGCCACATTGCCCACTGCCTCGCCAGCCAACTGCACCCACAGCAACTGCCTCAAACGCGGCCTTTCCGCTCCGCGATCAAAGCACGCCCGCCATATCCACGCATGATGAACAAATACCACCAGCGACAGGCCGATCACCGGCACATAGCCCCAGCCCATCATCAAAACATGCTGCCACACCTCTGGGGTACTAAGCTGATGCAAAAGCACACCCAGACTGGCAAACCCTATCAAACAGAGCAAAATATGCGTTTCCCTTTTCATGTCATTCTCCTGAAAAATGCTACCTTACACAACAACCCGTTTCGCAGCCGTAACAACTGGAATCGCCCGAATAACACAAAGCGCGACCGTCAGATACGTCGCCATCACAGCGACTATCTCAAGACCCGACAAAAATGCGGGCGTCAAACCCGGCATCTGCTGCGCCGCATTCAGGCTGAACAACAGCACAAACGCGACCACCTTAGAAGTCCCGTACGTCGCCCGACTCACGCGCGAGGCAACCAGCGCGAACCCAATCCGCGACTTCATCATCGTTGACTCGCCAAACGCCGTAAATCCCCTGGTCAGGGCACAACTGCGAATCGCATCCGTCACAAAACCCCTGCTGAGCACCACAATCGGCACCCAAAGCGGAATGACATGCAACCACGCAAATACCACCCACCACACATTCTCTGCAATCCGATCCCCCACAATATCCAGCACCCCCCCGACCTTGCTCTCGCAACCCAATCGCCGCGCGAGATATCCATCCAGCCAATCCATCACCAGCGCGACAAAAGCGAGCGGCACCGCAACCCAGGCCAGCATCGCATCTCCAGACACAGCAAAAGCCGTCGCCAGAAACAGCAGAACCACTCTGCCCGCGGTAATCAAATTGGCAACCTGACCTGGAAACGCGGTCGCAAACGTCGATGTAAGCGTTGACATCTCAGCCTCCTTCTCAAAGGTTCACATCTCAAACTTCGCGGTCACAACACATCATATGCAAATCCCGTGCCAAAACCATTTTACCCCCGAAAAAGGCCATTTTCCCTGCTATCCACCCCAAAAATCGCCCAATCAGTGCAAACTAAATATTGCACCTGCAAACTGAGTATTGCACAGCAGGCACAAAAAAATCCGGAGACACAATGTGTATCTCCGGACCTGTCAAGTTACAGGGACTGGGAAGGGGCTAACGATAAATCCCGGGATCAATCCCGTGCTCCTTCAACTTCTGTTGCAACGCCTGCCGTTTCATACCGATAGCCGGTGCTGTGCGGCTGATATTGCCCTCGTAGTATTCCAATGCAGACCGAATAAACGCAACCTCAAAAGACTGCACAACCTCCTGCTTTGCATCTTGAAAAAACACCCCATCCCGCCAGACAGACTCCGTGCTCTCCACAGACTCAACACCCCGAACCTCCTGGGGAAGCAAATCGCGACGCAACTCGGACCCATCTGAAAAAATAACCGCCCGCTCGACCGCGTGCATCAACTCCCGTATATTGCCCGGCCAGCCATACACCATCAACATCTTCATCACATCTGGCGGCACATCCGTCATCGCCTTGCCGTGCTGATCATTAAAACGCGCCAAAAAATGCTGAATGAGCAGCGGAATATCCTCGCGCCGATCCCGCAACGGCGGCAAAAAAATATCCACAACCTTCAAGCGATAAAAAAGATCCTCCCGAAACCGCCCTTCCACTATCTCCGCTGGCAAATCCTTATTCGTTGCGCTGATAATCCGAACATCCACCGTCACCGTCTCCGAACCGCCCAGTCGCTCAAACTGTTTCTCTTCCAGCACGCGCAACAACTTCGCCTGCGTCTCAATATGCATATCGCCGATCTCGTCCAAAAACAGCGTCCCACCATCTGCAAGCTCAAACTTGCCCTGACGCCGCGCAGTCGCCCCGGTAAACGCACCCCGCTCATGCCCGAACAACTCGCTCTCGATCAACTCCGTCGGCAACGCCGCCGCATTCACCGCAACAAAAGGCCGCGCCTGTCGCCCGCTCTGCTCGTGAATCGCCCGCGCGACCAACTCCTTACCCGTACCGCTCTCCCCGCTAATCAGCACCCCTGCATCGGTCGCAGCCACCTTCCCGATCAAATCATAGACCCCCTCCATCGCGCGGCTGCGACCAATCAACAAACCGAACCCCGACTGCTGCCGAATCTCGTTGCGAAGCGCCTCATTCTCCCGCCGCAACCGCACCGTCTCCAGAACATTCTCCACCAAGCAGCGCAACTCATCCACATCGTAGGGCTTGCTCAAATAATCGTACGCACCCGCCTTCATCGCCTCCACAGCAACCCGCTCCGACCCATACGCCGTAATCACAATAACCGGTCGCACATCCCCCTGATCAGCCAATCGCTTCACCAGCGTCAACCCATCCATCTTTGGCATCTGGATATCGCAAATCAAAAAATCGGGATTGCTCTGCACCACAGCCGCCAGCCCCGCCTCGCCATCCTCTGCTTCGACAATCTCACATCCCAGCGCCGCGAGTGCCCGCTTCAACCCGTACCGCGCCGCAGGGTCATCATCCACAATCAGAATTTTATACTGCATCATCCCCCCCGGGAAGTTGAACTGCAAACACCGCCCCTGTCCCATCTGCATTTGCCACCTCAATCGCCCCCCCCATGCGCTCCACATCGCGCTTCACAATCGCAAGCCCCAACCCCGTACCCGAAGCCTTGGTCGTAAAAAACGGCTCAAAAATACGAGCCTGGTCTTCCTCTGAAATCCCCGGACCCGTATCCGACACCCGCACCTCCACACCGCCTTGCAACCGCTGCGCCCGTACCGTCAACCGCCGCTCCGTACAATCGTCTTCCATAGCCTGAATACCGTTCAAAATCAAATTAAAAAACACTTCCTTCAAATCCTCTGGATCGCCCGTCACCACGAGACCATCCGCCACCTCAAAACAAATCTCCACATTCTGTCGCTCCGCCTCGTGAAACAAAATCAGCACCACATCTTCCAGCACCGCCTTCAGGTCCAGCACCTGAAATCCATCCCCCTGCTTGGGCTGAGCAAACCTGAGCAAGCGATCCACCACGCGGTTTAACCGATCAATCTCGCGCAACACCACAGACAAATCGCTCGCCTTTGTTTGATCGCCCTGCAAATCCTCCCGCAGCACAGTCGCAATCGCCTTGATCGAACTCAGGGGATTCTTTACCTCGTGCGCAATACTCGCCGAAAGCAATCCCAACGCCGAAAGCCGCTCTGCCTCATACATCTGCCGTTCCAATTGCAACCGACGCTCCACCAGACGCGTATTTTCAACCGCCAGTGCAATCTGATTGCAAAGCGTACCCAGCAACTCCCATTCCTCAGAAGAAAAAGATCCCCCGCGTTTCTTCTCCCCCAAACAGAGCAAACCAACCGGCTTCTCCTCTTGCAACACCGGAATACACAGCTCAACCCCTTGCTTTGCGAGTATTGCAGTAAGTGCCGGATGGTGCAAGTCACCCACATCCAGCGGTCGGCGATGGATCAACAACCAGCCGACCACCGCCTCAATCTGCGCCCCGTCCCCATCCCCAAAAGGTGTAACAGGCGGCTCAAACCCCGGCAAACCATTGCTTGCAATCACCTGCCCCTGGCTCACCTGCCCCTCCTCGTACTCAAACACCACCAGCGAAACAGCATGCACCTTCAACACAGTGCCAACCGCATCCACCACCGACTGCAACCGCCTCTCCAGCGCGTGCGGCACATTCAGCGTTTGACTCAGCGCACCCAGCAAATGCTGATACTCGTAGCGCGTCCTGAAAAACAGGCGATTGATGATCCCCTGCAACCTGTTCTTAATCGGCTGAAACAGAAAAATCAGCAGCGAAATCAAAATAGCCTCAACCACCTCTACCCTGAACCCACTATCCAGACGCCCCAATGCCTCTGCAACGCGCCGAATCACCAGCAAATAAACCGTCAGCACAATGCCCGTCAGCGCAGAATAAAACAACGCGGGGTTCACCACAATCTGGAAAAAACTATACCGATAAATAAAATAACCCAGAATATACGCCGGCGCGATAGGCGAAAGAAAAAGCACCAGCGCGAGCACAGGTCCCACAACATTACTTTGAAGCAACCCAATCGGATAGGCAAAAACCGTCAAAACCGCGATACCCGTCAGCGCAAATGCCATCAACCGACAAAACACCCTATGCACCTCTGTCTCCGACCGCATCGCAAAACCCCGGCAGAGATACGCCGAAAACAGAAGCATAGCAATAGCATACAGACTAAAACTCACGCGCTTGATCGGCGCCTGAGACATGCCAATCAAAAAAATGATTATCCCCGGCACAAAAGTGATAGGAATGAGATACCGCCGCAACCCACGCGCCACCTTGTGCTCATCTGCAAAAGCCAGCACGGTTCCCAGTAGCGCAGACGGCAAAAAATCCAGCCCAAAACGCGCCAGATGCGCCGCATAATTCACCGCACCGGCATCCGGCGCAGCCTGCTCGATCAAAATGCGCAACGCGTCCCCAGTGTACCAGAGCGCCCCCGCCGAAATCAGTAACAACAGCGGCAGGGGCGTGCCCTTTCGCTTTATCGCCGAAGCAAAAATGCCCCAGAGCAACCCGGCGGCAATCACCGCGCCGACCAGCCAGATCGTCTCGTATAACGACAGGTCCATCAATACCCCTTCGCCAAATCCGCTCGGCTTTGCGCTTCAGCCGCTTCGGGATCGCGTCTCAATTCCCTCGTCAACAAATCGTGCAATTGCGCGATGCGATCGGCCTGCGCGGAATCATTTGCCAGATTGTTAAACTCCCCGGCATCCTTTTCCAAATTGTACAATTCGCGTTCGGGTCCATGCGCCTCGTCAAACCGCGCGTGATACACGTACTTCCACGGGCCCTGCCGAACCATCGTCATACCCGACGCAATATTGTGTGCGTAGTATTCGCTCACCGCAATATCCCGCCAATCGCTATTCCCGTCATCCAGATAATCGAGCAGCGACTCGCCATCCCAGTCATCTGACCGTTCCGCCCCGCCGATCTCCGCTATCGTCTGCGCCAGATCCACCAGCGAACACACACCCGTCCGCCGCTGCCCACCTGCCCAGCGTTTTGGAAAAGACACAATCAGCGGCGTCCGCGAAGCGTGTTCATACATATTATTCTTCCACCATAACCCGTGATCGCCCTTGTTCTCGCCGTGATCCGTGCAGTAAATCACAATCGTATTATCCGCCACTTCGGAATCATTGAGCGCGGCGAGCAACTTGCCGATCTCATCGTCCAGCCAATTCACAAAACCCCAGTAAAGCTCCCGCCCCAACTTCGTCTGTTCGGGCGTCGCCTTTGTCACGCCAAACCCGGCTCGCAAATGCTTGTAATTGGTCGGCAATGTCTCCAGGAAACCCTCGGGAATCTCGGGCATGGGCACCTTGTCTTTATAAGGCGCGTAATACGCTTCTGGAATAGTCAACGGAAAATGCGGTGCCACATAACCTGCCAGCAAAAAGAACGGCTTATCATCCGCCGAGCGATTCCGCAAAAACGCACTGCACTCCGCCGTCACCTTTCGGTCCTTTTCCAAAACGGGCGATGTATCAGCCGTCTTAAAAGCCGCCACCCGCCCTTCCCAACCAAAACCCGATTCACTCAGATCATCAAACGCGCGCCGCCCGCCCTTGCCACTCCTGTCCCCCTGATTCGCACCGGAATAAACATCGCGAAAACCATAGCGGTGCGTACTCGCAAAATGCATCTTGCCCCCCAACCAGCATTCATAGCCTACCGCATTCAACGCGTGCGGCAGCGAAGGATAATCGTCAGAAGGCAACTGACAATCATTGGTCCATACCCCACAGCGACTCACGTATTGCACCGCCGTAAAACTCGCACGCGCAGGCGCGCAAAGCGGTGACGTCGTATAAGCCGCATCAAACACAACACCCTCTTCTGCCAGCCGATCCAGATGCGGCGTTTGCACAATAGAATCCCCATAACACCCCATCACTGCCGGGTCGTGCTCATCGGACATAATCATCAGAATATTTGGACGGTCAGACATAAAATCTCCTTACAGTTAGTGTGATATGACACATCATCTAAAGCAACTGCTCCAACGCCTGGGCGCGACTAATATCTGTACGCCAGAATTCTTCGGGCGTATCCGCACTCCATCTCGCCCAGATTAAAGCCAAAACCAGACCCCATTTGATAATACGCTCGCGCGGGATATCCAATTCTTCGGCCATAATCTCCACGCGGCGAACATCGATTTCGCCCCGGTCACATCCCTCACAGGAAGCATCGGGGTAATTCGCCAAAAAAGCACCGACCTCATAACCCGGATCGCCAAAATAACCTTTGGGATCAATGACGAGATACGGCTCGCGCTCTGAACTCAAGATATTCCAGTGGTGCAAATCCCCGTGCAAAACAACCGTTTCTGTACTGGTACTCATCAACTCATCGTAAAGCGTTTCGGCGCGCACAACCCATTTTTCGGGCAACGGCCCGGTGCCGCCATTGTATTTTTTGCGCAACTTGTCAAAGCCATCTATTTCATAAGCCGTCGGCCGAAAACTGTGAATTTTCGGAACGGGTTGCCAGAACTTTTTCATCAGCCGAGCGGCAATGCGCGTATTCTCCTCATCATCCGGGCAAACACCCAGAGGAACACCCGGACGGATGCGCTCGAGCATCAGCACGCCCAACGCCTTGTCAAAATCGAGCAACTTGACCGTACCATCACCATTGCAAAGTTGCAGCGCGTGGCACTCTTGCTGCCAGTTTTCCGCCAATTGCACGGGCGAGCCAATTTTCAGAACAACCTCTGTCCCCTTTGCATCCGTCGCTGGCGCGATATAGCTATAGGACATCTCGGCATACTCTTCTGTCATGGGATCTTCAATGCAAAGATCCCACCGCTTTGCACACGCAGCGACGATATCTGGCAGCCGTTCTATCCATTTAGCCCACTTTGGATTAGACGAGAGAGTTTCTGGAATGTACATGGAATTCCCCCTTTATGGACAACGCCTCGCGTATATCCTACCCTCTCCCATCAGCCGCATCGGCAATCCACGTCAAGTAGGACCTGTGTCCGTGAGACACGGAAAATGACATAGACAAATCCCCCAACCGTTTTTTCAGTGACCTCAAGCGGCCTTTTACAGTCATCACAAACAGCACGGTACCTTCATCTCGATTCGGCGACAAAAAATACTGCGAAAAAACATCCACCCGCGCGGCCAACCGCTGGGCAACAAGCGCGTGCCCAATCCGACTTGCCTCCGCATCAGATGGCATGGGAAGAGCCAGAATACAAGGCGCATTTCGCAACCCACCTTGAACTGAGACATTGCGATCAGTTTTCCCCAGACGCCGCGCCGCATCGAGTTTTCGCACAACCGTATGCACCACAAAAAACACCAGACCAATCATCACCCCGATAATAACATGCTTCATCAACCCGCTGAAAAACGCCCCTTGCTCGCGATCCTCCGCCTGAAAAAACGCGTGTTGAAACCGCCCGTCCGACTCTGCAGCCAACCTTCTCGCAATAACGCGCACCTGTGCATTCGCCACAGGTGACAACGGCTTCACGCGCTCAGAGCCATACAGAGAGCGAATCATCTCCCGCGCAATACGCGAAGCATTCTCTTCCTCAGCCCCTGCGGACGCGACAAAACAAAATCCAAACAGAATAACGATCCAGACTTTTAACATACTTTCACCCCTCGCGTATCACAACGAGTTCTGGCGTCTTGCCCCCGCCCAACTCCTCTGCCCGGTCCATCAAATCGCTTAATTGCGCACGCGTCGTCCTCAAAAAAACCATCGCCTCTGCAGCTTCTCGCACTCCATCCTCCCGGCGATATATTGAACGGATACTCGGCGCAACAGTTCCGCCCGTCGCCAAATTTTCTTCAACAAGCGCCGCGCCGAGTTTCTGTGCCCGCGCTTCTGTGCGCATCGCAATCAACACTCCCAGAGGATCATCTCCCGACTCGGCACGCAACCCCCTTTTAAAGGCACGAAAAATCGCCCACAAAATTAGCAGGGCAATCAGAACACCGATCCCCTTGGCAACCTGACTTGCGATATTCCGAATCGATTCATCTCTTTCCATGCGCACTTCTTCCAACCGCTGTTTTTGCTCATCGAGAAATGCCGCATCCTTTGCCAATTGCGCGGTCATGCGCTCGACCCATGCGACCTGCTCTGCCGTCAGAGAATCCCCCTCAGCTAAAACCGCCCGTGCTACATGTCGCGCAATGCTCTCGAGCCGTTCCACATTCACCTGTCCCTCAGCCGGCATACACATTGCAAAAAACAGAGCGATAAATGCGCCCACTCCAAAGATATATCGATATATCATAAAACGCCCTTCCTCTATCAAATTTTCCTTGTTTTTGTCTCGTACTTTCAACAATATAGAACACAGAAATGCTACGTGCAAGAGGCTGGGAACTGGGAGACACAAATGACACCCGAACAACTCGGTTTTAATTCACAAAAACTCGACCGCGCCCGTCAAGTACTACAACGCCATGTGCATACGCGCACCACCCCCGGTGCTGTCGGTCTCGTCCTGCGCCGTGCGGGCATCGTCACCTCCTGGGCTGTGGGCCACCACACCTATTACCCCAACGCGACACCCGTACAAATCAACACCATCTACGACCTCGCTTCCGTCACCAAAGTCATCGCCACCACAACACTCTGCATGTTATTTGTCGATAAAGATCGCCTCAACCTCGACGCACCCGTGCAATTTTATATCCCCTCCTTCACCGGAAAAAACAAAAATCGCGTCACAGTCCGGCATCTACTCGCCCATTGCAGCGGCCTGCCCGCGCATGTTCACCTGTACGAAAACCAACGCACAACATATGATATTGACATCCGCGATGCCATGCTCAACGCAGCCTGCCAACACCCCTTAACTTATGAACCCGGCGCAGACACCGTGTACAGCGACCTGGGCTTTCTCACCCTGGGTAAAATCCTCGAAACCATCGGCGGCCATCGCCTGGATCACCTCGTCAAACAGCACATACTCGAACCGCTCAAAATGAACGACACATTGTACTGCCCACCACCCCATCTCAAACACCGCATTGCGCCCACGGAAGATGGCTCCGACTTGCGCGATCACCTCGTACACGGTGAAGTCCACGATGAAAACACCGCCGCAATGGGTGGTATCGCCTCCCACGCTGGCCTTTTTTCCACAGCGCATGACCTGTCGAAATGCCTGCTCGCCTGGCTCGGCACAAGCATCTTTCCAAAACGGAGCATTCCACAATTCACCACCCGCGCCAACCTCGCGCCCAACAGCACCTGGGCACTCGGCTGGGACACCGTCTCTCCCGGTGCAAGTTCGAGCGGTCGCTACTTTAGCGAACAAGCCTTCGGCATCCTCGGATTCACCGGCACATCCGTATGGGGAGACCCCATACGGGACCTCGGCGTCATCCTCCTCACCAACCGCGTACACCCCACCCGAGAGAACAATCAAATTGCCCACCTCCGCCCCGAATTTCACGACGCTATCTCCGAAGCCTTAATCGAATAGTCCGATAAAAAAAAGGAGCACGCCCCATGACAGTACTCCTTTTTTAGTTTTAAAAATCCAACATCACCGCGTCACTCGAATCGTCCACCCGCCCTGCGGCTCGGGATTCTTAACCGTCAGCGTGATTCTTCGCAACAAATCGCCCCAAACAGTCTTCAATCGCGCATCTTCAATCGCGATATCCTCAATCGCCACATCGAACACATCCGCATCGTAGTGCAAACGCGCTGCGCCCGACCTGCGACCATCCGCCAACTCTACCTCATTCAACGCAATTGTACCATCACCCCCATCCTCAACGCCACACGCCGTCAACACATTCATCACAACATCGCCCGTCACGGCTTTTAACGCATATCGGTCTGCAATCGTCACACCCTCGCCGCGATGCAAAACAACCGTCCTCTTCCACGAATCAATCTGAGCCTCTGGCGGATAGGCTTGCGCCAGATCCAGAGTAAACGTCGCATCCGCCTCGCTCGACGCATAAGACACATCTCGAGCGGCAATATCGTAGTGATAATCAATCCCCGCCTCGGAATAAACCCGCCCGGGAATCTGCATCTGTCCATTCACCGTCGGCAACGTGTGATATTGGGATTGCATCGTCCAGATGTCATACCGCTCACTACTAAACGTCTTAGCCGTATAAGTCTCGACACCCGCATCCACAAGCACGGGTTTCCCATCCAGATAGACCACCACATGCCCGATATCATTGTGATTGTGACTCTCGGCATTGTGCCCGCCCTTTGCCCCCACAAAAAACCCATCTACCGATCCCCCCTGATCGCGTGCGACAAACACCTCAATCTCATCCAAAAACACATCGCGCGGCAACGGTAACGCCGCCTCTTCATCGAGAATCTCATTCAGAGAAAACAACGCGGGCAATGCGCGTCCCATGCTCCCAAAAGACTCCGAAATCCCCTTCTCGGCAACACCCTGTTGTCTTGCAGACCACGCCCCGAGAGCCACCATCGCGTCATCCCCAATCCGCTTGCCATAGCCATAGACAACTGCAAAAGCCGGCATCACCACAGGCGATGCATCGGCAAAATTGATAAAATACCGATCCGCAATCTGCACCCGATAGATAAACTTGCCAATATTCTGAACGAGCGGCTCATCGTACACATCAATCGCCCCACCCGTTGCACTGTAAAGCCACTCCAAACAATCGTAAAGCGATGCCCCAGCACGCCCCCAATAGCCCGGGCCCTCATCACATCCTCCATCCTTCGGATACGGATCGATAAAATGATCCACCGTCTGCATCGCCTTAAACACCGACGCAACCCGACGCGCATCATCGGTCTCCATCAACAAAGTAGAAGTCAACCAATTCGACACAATCCACGGATTCCAATTATTCACGCGCGCACCCGAATATCCCATCCAGCCAAAATCTTCGCGCTCCAACAAAGGCGTCAAAATGCGATATTGCATTTCACGCGCAATGCGCGGCACAATCAAAGGCGAAATCGCATTGAGTTGCGCGCCAAGCAAATACACTGTCCACGCCAGCAATTCCGACGTCTCTGCGGCGAACAAATCGACAATCGGCTCAGCCGTATCCGGCAGCCCACTACCCGCCTTTTGCACGCCAATATGCGCGGGCACACCCCAAAAAGACTCCTCGCAAATACACCAGATACCATTGGCAATATCATCCAAAAATCTGCCTTTGCCCTCCACGCACTCTGCCAGAACCAGATTGGACAGCGCCGTGCGCCGCCCAAAACTCAAGCTCTCGTACCGCGAGCGATTGCCATTGCGCGCATAATCCAAAAACCGCACCGCGGGCACGCCCGGCCAGTCAAAATTCAGGTGCTCTTCCCCCCGCGCAATTTGCGCCTGTCGAACGCCTTCTGGCAATGCATCCCACGCATAGCGCATCAGCGCCGTGGGAAAAGGCCGCCATTCATCCCGCGGAATCAAAATATCTTTTAACACGTCTTCCGAATACTTTTGCGAAAGCATTTATTCCTCCGTTAATTAAAACCATCCTTCCAAATCTCAACAACAGGAGCAAGAACACCATGCCACTCAAAATTGCACAAATCGGCAGCGACGGGCATCAGAACATGGTACTCGACGGCATCGCACACATCCCCGACGCACAACTCATCGCCTGTGCCAAAGGACATCCCGACGACACCCTCGCCAGAGTCAAATCGCACGCGGCATTCACCGCACACACCCGCCTGTATGACGACTATCGCCACATGCTCGACACCGAAGAAATCGATCTCGTCAGCATCTGTCGTCCGTATTCCCTCAACGCCGAAGCCTCAATAGCCGCGGCAAACCGCGGAATCGACATCGTCAGTGAAAAACCCGTTGCAACCACTTTAGACGATCTCGAAGCCCTTGAAACAGCGGTCAAAAACAGCGAAATTCGCCTCACCGCCATGTTCGGCCTGAGACTATCCCCTGCATTTCGCGCAGCACACCAGGCAGTTCAAGACGGCCTCATCGGCGAACCCATTCTGGCAACCGCGCAAAAGTCCTATCGCTTTGGCACGCGCCCAGACTTTTTCAAACAGCGAGAAACTTACGGCGGCACAATTCCCTGGGTCGCAATCCACGCCGTTGATTACACGCGCTGGACAACCGGACGTGAATACACACAAGTCGCCGCGCTTCACGGCAACCTCGCCCATCCCGACTATCCCGGCTGCGAAGACCACGGCGGCATGCTCTTTCGCCTGAGCAATGGCGGCACGGCAATGATCAACCTCGATTATTTACGCCCCTCAACAGCACCCACCCACGGCGACGACCGCCTCCGAATCGCCGGATCAGAAGGCGTCATCGAAGTCATAGACGACCGCACACATCTGATACGCTCGGACGAAGAACCCCGCGACCTGCCCCTGCAACCCGAAGAAAACTTCCTCGTCAACCTCCACGGTGAACGCACGGGCAAAGCACCTCACATCATCGGCCCCGACGAAGCCATAAAAATCACGCGCCTGTGCCTGCGTGCACGCGAAGCCGCGGACACAGGTCATGTGATCGCGCTGTGAGGAGGCCCCGGATGTTTCACTTTTTTAACACCAGCGGATAATTCGTCAGATTCTGCACCCCATCTTCGGTCACCAAAAATGTATTCTCCAACCGGATACCCCCGTTCAAAGCCTCGCTATACGCACCTGGCTCACAAGAAAAGACCGTCCCCACCTCAAAAATACCCTCTCGGTCGCGGTTCAAATCGGGCGGTTCGTGTGCGCGAATCCCCACGCCGTGCCCCGCGTGGTGAATCAGCCCAATATCGGACAGATGGGGATGCTCGCGGATCCTCTCATCAATCACGTGCCACAGTGCGGTTCCCCGTCCACCGGGCCTTACCAGATTGGGGACATCCTCTAAAATAGCCTTCAAAAGATCGTACACCGACGCCTGCAAATCTGTGGGATCGCCCACCGCAAAAGTGCGGCACAGATCGGACCAGTACCCGTGATATTCTGTCTGCGCGTCGATAACATACAACTCTCCATCCTCAATAATCCGATCTCTGGCAAGCCCGCCCAATTGCCCGCACTGGTAATCGCCCCCGTGGTGCAGCACCTCACCCGCTGCATTCAGCGCGACCTGCTGCCCCGCCGCGAGCACATCCAGCTCGTTTACACCCGGCGCAATCACCTCTTGCACGCGGTCATAAGCCCGCAGATTAATATCAATCGCCTTTTGCAACATCGCAACTTCATCGGCATCCTTCCTCATCTGCTGTGCAATCAGCAAATCGTCTATCCCCACCCATTCGCCACCCAGAGCATCTGCTATTGTATCGGAGAGCAACTTGGGCGTGGCTTCCTGCTGCCAGCCCAAACGAGAAATACCCCGGCAATCGCGGAGCTTTTGCGCCACAGCCGCATTCAGCAAGCGCATCGGATCGGGATTCATAGTGTAAAGCACATGCGAATCGTACACCACGCGCTCATCCACAGCCGCATCCCCTTCGTCAGTCGTTGACGCCAGCCACGATCCCCCCTCGGTCTCCAAATACAGAAGCGCGGGAAAAGAAAACGATGGATATGCCGACAGAAGCACACCGGTCAAATAGTAGATATCCCGATAATCTGTAATAATAACCGCGTCAATCCCCTCCTCGGAGAGACGCGCTCGAAATCGCTGCTGCCTGCCGCGGCAACCTTCCAGAGTGAGCATAACACACATCCTTTCCGTGAAATCCTGTTGGTAAATCCCTCTTTTTTTTGCATAATACAGGGCGCATTTTCAAAACCAACCCAATTTAACAACAGGAGTGCATCATGCCAGAAAAAAAAGTCCGCGTATGTGTCGTCGGTATGGGCATTGGAAAACCCAATGGCCGCGCCCTTGCGAAAAATGATCGCGGCGAAGTCGTCGCACTCTGCGACCTGATCCCCGAAAGAATGGAAGAATTTGCCCGCGAACTGCCCGGCGAACAAAAATTCTACACCGACTACAAAAAAATGTGTAAAGATCCCGACATTGACGCGGTATTTGTAGGCACCCCAAACCAGTGGCATGTGCCCGTCGCACTCGAAGCCGTCAAAAACGACAAACACGTCATGGTGACCAAACCGCTATCGGACTCTGAGCAGGCAGCACAAAAACTCGTCGAAGCCGCCGAAGCATCTGGCGTCGTCAACATGATGTCGCTCTCCACCCGATTCTCCGACCAGTGCCAATATCTGGGCAATCTCGCGCGCGAAGGCTATTTTGGCGACCTGTACTATGCCCGTGCCCGCAGCGTGCGCCGAAGCGGCATCCCCGCGTGGAACCTCGGATTCATTCAAAAAGGCGGCGGCGCATTCCGCGACATGGGCGTCCACGTCCTCGACGCCGTGTGGTACTTGCTCGGCATGCCCAAACCCGCCACCGTCACAGGCGTGTGCGGCGCAAAATTTGGACCGCGCGGACGCGGCTACTGGGGCTTTAGACAAGTCCCGCGCAGCACCTACGAACAATATGCCGCTGACGACTATGCCGGCGGATTCATCCGCTTTGAAAACGGCGCGGGTCTCCAGGTCGAAAGCTTCTGGGCATCTCACCAGCCCAACGAACTCCAGATCGAACTCTTTGGCGACGAAGCAGGCGCGCAATTCCGCCCCCTCAAACTCTTCAAAACACAGGACGGCGTCCCACACGACATCGCCGTCGATATTCCGCTTGCAACCCAGGCCTGGGACCGCATTGCGGGCCACTTTATCGACTGCATTCTCGATGGCAAAACCTGCGAAGCCCCTCTGCGCCACGGATATCAAGTGCAGCAAATGATGGAAGCCTTGCTCGAAAGTGGCGAAACCGGACGGGAAATCCGCATTGATTAGGAGATTCCCATGACTGGCTTACACATCACCGTCGGACAAAAAAACGCCGACATCATCGGCAATGACAACCGCGCGTTGCAAGCCGCAGTCGATTACATCGCCGCACTCGGCGGAGGCACGGTTGAAATTCTATCCGGCACGTACATCATGCGCGACGCACTCCATCTGCGCAGCGACATCACGGTCAAAGGACAGGGCGAAAATACCACATTGTGGAAGGCAGACGGCGTTGAGACCCCACTTCTCCTCGACGGAGATTTTGGTGAAGAACAGATCACCCTTGAAAATCCCCATGGATTCAAAGTGGGCTATGGCGTCAGCATCACAGACGATCATGGCGGTGGATTTCACACCGCCGTCGGCACCATTCTCTGGCAAAAGGACAACACCTTTGGCGTCAATGTACCCATGGGAGGCGACTACCTCGTCTCTCGCAATGCGCGCGCTGCAACCACCTTCCCGGTCATCAGCGGCTACCACATCGAAAATGCCCGGGTCGAAAACCTGACCGTAGATGGCAACCGCGAAAACAACCCGCACCTCAACGGTTGCCGCGGCGCTGGCATATTCCTCTACCGCGGACACCATACGACCCTCCAAAACTGCGCGATCAAAAATTATCACGGCGATGGCATCAGCTTCCAGCAGAGCCAGCACGTCACAGTTGAAAACTGCACCTGCACGGACAATACCCACCTGGGTCTGCACCCGGGCAGTGGCAGTCAGCATCCCATCATCCGCAACTGCCGCTCGGAAAACAACGGCCGCATTGGCCTCTTCCTCTGCTGGCGCGTCAAACACGGCATCTTTGAAAACAACGACCTCATCGGCAACGGCGACACGGGCATCTCCATTGGTCACAAAGACACCGACAACGTGTTTTCCAACAACCGATCATTGCGCAACGGCTGTGAAGGCATACTCTTCCGCAACGAATCCGAACCCATGGGCGGGCATCGCAACACCTTTGAGAACAATCAGATCCTCGACAACGGCGACAAAAACAAAGGCTATGGCATACGCATCCTGGGCGAAACCCACGACCTCATCTTCACAAATAACCGCATTGGCAACGACGAAACGGCAACACAGCGCATAGGTGTTCACATCGGCGAAAAAGCCGACCGCATACACCTCAACAACAACGACCTGTCGAGCAATCTCGACGCCGAAATCGAAGACACGCGACAAGTCGTTTCTGCGTAAATAAAAAGGAAATATCAAAGAAAAAAGTTGTCCGCTTTCTGTCAACATCCCTCACGCGGTATTTCACTGTGCCAGTCGCGGTGAAAAATTGCCTTTTCACCTTCATGGACCACAACTTTATTCGTCAAATAAAACAGTCTCTCATCACAGCGCATGGTACTCTGCGTCTCTACCCGAACACGCCACGCGCCTCTAACAAGCTCAATTTTTCGCTCACACTTCGCGGTCGCTGAAAGTGGATCTGCTATTTTTATTTCCCACAGATCCTTCGCCCACTCATCTAACTCAAGACCATCCTCAAACCGCAAACGCCCACCATCGGCCAAAACTTCACAAATCAGTTTTTCATCAATCCAATGTCCAATGGGAAATCGACCTGACTTGCGGAGCACGCTGTGTTTCAGTTCACAGGCACCTTCGGGATCATCATAAGGTGCTTTCAGAGCTTGACCAGACCATATAGGCAAACGCAAACATCCACCATTCAGTCGCAAAGTCACCGGCTCGGGTGACGGCCATGCCTGGGGCCAATACGCGGGCGATAAAGATACGCGCAGAGCATGCCCTTTAGATATGCGACAACCAATAGCATCGAGCCTCACCGCGACATCACATATCTCACCGGGTTTGAGATATCTGACCACCTCGTGCATTTCGCCATGCGCCAGATTGAGCAATCCCCAGCTCAAAAGTGCTGATGTGCCATCTGGGAAAACCTCACACAATCTCACGGAAATTAGTGCGCGTTCCCTATTCGCCGACAAGCGCATAGACACTTCGGGAAAACCCAGAATATCGAGCGACTCCTCTAAAGGTTGCGATGTGAAAGTCACAGACCGCCCATCTTCTGCACGCTGATCTGGGGGATAATCACCCGGGACACCCATGGGACACCAGTTCCCAGAATCCTGTCCGTGTGCCAGCGTTCCAGAAATAACCATATCGCCCACCTGCCGGGATTTTTCGCCGAGTGATCCGTCCATGCCCAACGGATATTCGCGCACTTCACCACGGGGCCAGATAGGCTCCTCTACCCAGAACCCCGGCCAGGTCTTGTGATTGACGGCTGGCCTTTTACTCTCCTGCATCCACACGCGCAAAGCAGGCTCTTCCATAATGCCGGTATCTATTCCCTTCAACCAGTAATCCCACCACCGCAAACACTCCTGCAAAAACCCAATCGCAGGACCGGGAGTCCCCCGTTCGGGAAATTGATGTGCCCAGGGACCAATCAGCCCTTTTTTGGGACAGGACAACCCTTCGAGCAATCGGGGAATCGCGTTGGTATAGCCATCTGCCCAACCACCAACAACATAAACCGCGCATGTGATCGCAGAAAAGTTTTCACACACCGATCCCTGTTTCCAGTAGGCATCACGCATCTGATGCGCCATCCATATATCGACAAATGGCGCGAGATGATTCAGCCTTTCAAACCACATCTCACGCCATTTATCACCTGCATTTTTGGGATCGGGTGGCAAAGCACAATTGACCAGCATCGTCGATGCCCAGTACAACATCTTAGACGCCAGCACACATCCCCCCTTGTAATGCACATCGTCTGCGTAGCGATCATCGGTCGAACACAAACTGATTACAGCTTTGAGCTCAGGAGGCTGGTGAGCGGCGACCTGCAACCCATTGAACCCACCCCACGATTTGCCGTACAGGCCCACCTTGCCCGTTGACCAGGGTTGCGCTGCAATCCAGGATAGAACCTCGAGCGCATCTTCTTGTTCCCGCGGCAAATATTCATCTAAAAGCACGCCCTCAGAATCGCCACTTCCCCGAATATCCACGCGGATAGAGGCATACCCATGACCGGCAAAATAGGGATGATGCACCGAATCCCGCACAGCAGTACCATCGCTTTTGCGGTACGGCAAATATTCCAGAATACCTGGCACGGGATTTTGTTCTGCATCTTCTGGCAACCAGATGCGCGCGGCCAATCGCGTGCCATCTGACAGTGGAATCCAGGCATGCTCAATCTCCCGAACAGGTCGGGGGAATTCAGTAATCACGCGCATAAATTGTATATCACCCTCTACAAATCGACAGCCCGGGGTTTTGGCTGTCCTTTGCGCCCGTGCAAATACGCGTCGTTTTCCGAGGGCCATCGCATGCCGTATTGCTTGCTGCGCTGGCGTTTGTATCCGGCATTGTAATAATTGCTCGTCGCCATCCAACTGAGCAAATCTGCGAACATCTCGCCTTTCACATCGGCGTATTCAGACCTATCCCAAACATTCCACAACTCTCCGGGATCGCGATCTAAATCATACAACTCGCCTTCTGCTTGCCCGATATAATACACCATCTTATGGGTCTGTGACCGCATCATAATCTGATAATTATCCTCGCAAAAAACGTATTTTCGAGGCACGGGCGTCTCCCCATTCAAATACGGCATCAAAGAGCGGCCCTCCAAATAGGTCGGAATAGCTACCCCCGCAGCCTCTAAAATCGTCGGACCCAGATCCATAAGCGAAACCAGATCGCGCGTTTCGCACGGACGATCAACAGATTGCGGCGTGCGAATCATCAGCGGAATATGCACAATCGGATCGTACATCAACCACTTA
>JAPPAB010000092.1 GCA_026705765.1 Gemmatimonadota bacterium | reverse complement strand
CCGCAGCTATTTTCATCTTCTTGAGCTTCTGTCCATCGTAGCGGAACAGGCCATTGAGACCGCCAAACCACAGATACCCCTCGTGGTCCTCGTGCATAGAGAGGCAATTGTCGATATCAAAGCCTTGATCGGGGCCTACAAAAGCAAAGTGCTCGCCATCAAAGCGAAAGACGCTTTTTTTCAGGGAAGTGAGAATGGGTGACACACACCCGACCCATATATCACCCTGCCGGTCTTGCACGATCTGCGAGATCTCGCTCGGCTCTATGTCTTTGGGAACTGCCTCCTTGAGGTCAAAAACGCTGATACTATGTGCATCATAAAGACCGACGCCGTCCCAGGTGGCAAACCAGAACTGATGATCGCGATCCTGTAATACGGCTTTGACTGCAGGATGAGGCAGGCCATCTGTAACGGTAAACCTGCTGAACCCATCACCGTCCTGATACAATCCCCCTTCCGAAGTGCTAAACCACATCCGGCCTTCACGGTCACACTGAATTTTGCGCAGTGGACCACCTAAATCGACCTGAACAGACTCGAAAGTGCCATCGGTATAGCACCAGAGTTCATCTCGTTTTCCAAACCGACCAATCCACACTTTGCCGGTATGGTCCGTATCTACGGCATAGGCGGTCCCATCTTGGGGAAAACTGTCTTTCTCATCATAGCGGTGGAAGGATTCACCATCGAAGCGGATGAGGTAGTTGAAGCCAAACCACAGGTGATCTTGCAGATCCTGAGTAATACCCCAACACGGACGCCACTTAGGAGAAGGAGGCCGCTTGTAGTGCTGGAGGTAGTGCGGAATCATGTCGTGGAAAGCAGTGCCATCGTAATACCCCAGAGTACGGGTACCACAGCACCATACACGGCCCTCATTATCTTCGTAGATGCACCGCACATCTCGGTCTGCAATGCCATCGTCCTTCAAATGGTGGAAATCCGCTCCGTCGTACCAGCAGACGCCATTTGCGGTACCAAACCACATTCGATTCTGACTGTCTTGTACAACAAAATAAGTACAATCATCAATAAGACCGTCCTGTTTGGTAAAATTCTGGAATTCGTTCCCATCGAAGCGACTGACGCCATTGTCCCAGGTGGCGAACCAGATACAACCCTCGCTATCTTCGGTAAGGTGTTCAATGCGCATCCCGGCCAGGCCATCGGCTATGGAATAAGTCCGCCAAGTGCCCGTGCGGTCAAGTGATTTGATCATAGAAAGAACCTTTTTCTCTATCGGTATAAATGGTTGTAAATTTTATTTACTGATATTAAGCAAATTCGAATATCACTGCAATAATATAGTTTGGGACCGTAATAGGTCTTTCGAGACCGTAATAGGTCTTGCAAAAGAGCCATTCAGACTATTTTGCGACGATATGATATAGTCAGATTGGCTCTTTTTCTTGTTTTAAAACAAGACTTTATGAGTATATCCCTCTATAACAACGTTCATATTGGCATACTTTTTGCATTTGTAAACCATTTTTAGGCCCCGTCAGAACCGGGAGCGACGTGAAACGCAAGGTTTCATAGCCACAAAATCAAGTTGCAGTTCTATCCTAAGATGTGGCTTCAGGGCATTGCAGAGATCAATGGCTCGAATTGCTCGGGATAGGCGTCGCTCGGGCAGATTACAAACCGTTAGACCGACAGCGCTACTACTCATCCCTTTGACCCGGCACCTGTTACTTATGCGCGTGTGGCCCTCGCCAAAAATTGAGGAGGAAGGATTGATGAACACAGCCGTTCTGTTCGATCTCGATGACACGCTGATCGACCTCCAATACTCTCGCCGCCATGGGCTGCGCGCGGTTCAGGAGATATTGCCTGATCTGAAGCGGGTTCCGCTGGAAGAGTTAGAACTCGCCCATGACGAGGAGTTGAACGCTACCTATCCCCGCATTCTTGATGACAGCCTGTCGGCTGAGGAAGCAGGCCATATACACATACGCGGCATCTGCTGGCGCTACGACATAGAAGCAAGCAGGGTCAGGGTGGTCGAGGCAACAGATGCCTACGCGCAAGCGCAGCAATCTAACCCGAGGCTCGTTCCGGGGGTCGAGGAATTGTTCGACGCCCTGCGGGGATGGGCGAAGATCGGTGTCATCACCAACGGCTGTCCGCTTCAGCGATACAAACTGGAGTTATTCGATCTTTTTCCCCTCGACGCCCTGGCGATATCGGAAGAGGTAGGGGCAGTAAAGCCGGATCCGGCGATCTTCCACTACGCGCTTGCTGAACTCGGAGTGCAGAAGGCAACGATGATAGGAGATTCATGGGAGAATGACGTTCTGGGAGCCATTGGATGCGGTATGTCTGCAATCTGGCTCAATCGCTACCGGAGGACCTGTCCCGATCCTTCCCTTGCCGTCGAGATCAACGGGTTCGAGTCTGTTGGAGATGTCCTGCACACGCTGAGGAAATTGTCCTGCACGCTCTAAATCGATATCCATTCACACACACAACCGTTGGAAAGGAGCACAAAATGACAGTAACCGTGCATATCCCCCTTCCACTTCAGAAGTGGACAAACAACCAGGCCACAGTAGAGGTCGCCGATGTCACCTCCATAGAAGAGCTTATCGACAGCCTCGAAAACGACCACGCTGGTATCAAGGACAAGCTGATCGAGAATGGAGAGATTCGGGGATATATAAACATCTTCGTCAATGAAGAGGATATCCGATTCCTGAAAGACGAAGAGGCCCGTCTAAAAGACGGCGATAATGTGCATATCGTGCCATCCATAGCAGGAGGTATATAGTGGAACTTCAAGATTTCCCAACTCCTGGACTGGTGCTCGCCGCAGACATGTTTCTATGGCGAGACATCGGTCATTTGTCCGACGACATCGACCAGCGCCTGGAGGGCTACCTGTAGTGTCCGTTTTTCCCAGCATTTTCCACAACCTGCTTCGATACGACACGCTGACGTTCAGCGACGGTGTGTCGGCCGCTTTCACTTTGGGATACCGCTTCGAAGATCGACCCGAAGACCTGTGGAGCACCCGGTTTACGAAGTTCAAATTCGATCCTGACGATGCCTCAACCGAAGGGGGAGCAAGGCTCATGGCGCACGCTGCAGGTATTCTTGTTCAGGGCTTGGGGCTGGATCCTATCAGGACGGTTTTCGCTCCCGCTCTGCGCTCCTCAGAGAAAATCGCGGATACAGAGGGATTGCTGGCGATGCTTGCGAGCCGCTGCGCTGGCGCATGCCGGTACGAGCCGGGACTGTTACAGAAGGAAGTCCACCTGCCCACGGGGAGAGGGGGCCTGTATCCCGAATTTCGTTCCTTGCTGGTGGCGCATGCCGGCTACCGTTCCGCTTCTGTGGATGCCGATACGGTCTTCATCGTAGATGATTTTGTGGCTACGGGAAAGACGCTGTCTCTGGCCGCTACTGCGATTCTGGAGCGCAACCCGGACGTGACCGTGTACGGATTGGCTCTGGCGAAACCAGAGTGGCACAAGCTGATTCTCGATTGGCATGGCGTGGACGTCAGCAACGACCATATCCCCGCTCACTGGTCATCTATATGGTCAGCGCCTCCCTGAAAAGCGATAAAGTAAATAAAGAAGTTGTTCGTATGATGAAGAGCCGGATTTGGAATTAACTATTTACCAGGAAGGAGTATAGGCATTATGAAACGGAAAACCATTGTCGGGATGATCGCTCTGTGTGTGTTGAGTGCCAGTCATGCCTTGGCACTCGATTGGGAAGTATGGCTCTCCGACCAATCGAATAGTGCCGATATCAGCGTTGCGAATCCCATCGGAACGTTCGGTAGTCGCATTCTTGTGTACGAAGGTCGCACCATCATGATGGCGCGGCCTGGAACGTATGACGAAGATCATCCCTCGTTCGGGCCGGTTGTTATCGAAGCGGCCGATGTTTTTCCCAATGCTTTCTCGGCATTTGGAGTGAATGTCGCGCGTTTGCACGGTATGTTGGCCCATCCGTCGCATCGCTTCATGAATGCGAATTTTTTTGGCCCAAGCGTCGGTCTGGTCGGGATCATTGATGCGGAAGGCCAATGTACGCTGACAGCGGAAGGGGAGAAGATCTGCGGACCGATTCGAGGCACCCAGAGTGAGGCGGTGAAGCTCGCCAAAGCCCTCTTTCGGACCACGGGACCGGAAGGCTCTCTCCCCTCGAATCATATGTCCTTTTGGAGTGCCGACGGCACCAAGTTGATTGTTGCAAATCTCGGTGCAAAGCTGTTGGAACGCATTGATTACGATCAAGAAACAGACACCTTCACTTTTAACAAAGCGGCCACGCTCGATCTGGTTGGCGGACGAGATTTGACGGTTATAGAAGCACAGGCCGATCCGACGTTGCCGGCCGGACGAGTGAGCGGGGAGTATGCCAATTTCCAGACGCTGTACACGCCCAGCGGTGCGCTGAAGCAAGGGCCGGGACGACCGAATAATGTCGTGATTTGTGCTGTTCCCAGTAGCAACAGTCAGCATGGGTATGTCACCCTCGGCGGTGGCGGACTGTTCGTGGTCGATATGACAACAGAACCGATGTCGATCGTGGCAGAATATACCAATGACGTCATTAGCATTGCTGGCTGTGGCGGTGCAGAAGGCGGCGGCTTTATGCACCTGAACTCGGGGGTTTCCGCGAGTGATTCAGGAGCCGATGATTCGACATTCATCTTGTATCGTCTGCCACTGGACTATCCGGATGGCGCAGCCCCCTATACCGTACCCAACGAGCCTCCGGTCATAAAGTTCTACGAAGAAAAAAAGATGAACATCACTTCCGAGGCGGAACTCGCCGATCGCCGTGATGCACACGGCATGGATATTTCGCCTACCCATCCCTACCTGTATCAGTTTGATCGAATCCAGAACAATGCGGAAGTATTCGATATAGGTAAGATCATCAATGACCCCAATGCAACGCTTTTCGAACAGGCAGAGGCCCATGCAGCCACCATAGATCTTACCGGGTCAGGGTTGTGTATCGGCGACCCGGCTCCGTTTGTCAATCAAGATGGAGAGGGGTACGAATTCAACGACGATCCCGCCCCAGACTTCCTGGATATTTCTCCCGATGGTCGAATGATCCTCGTCGCCTTCCGAGGGCCGCACCCGTTCTCCGTGAAGCACGCATCACTGGGCAGTTGTTCCGGGTTCGGTGTTGTCACACTTGAAGGCGATGGGTCAACCGGTACCCTGACCCATGTCTTTCGGACCTTTCTGTCCGATGCGACCAGCACTAGGAATCTGAGCGATATTCATGCCGCAGCCGTCCGAATCAAAAGGCCGAGTGCTACCGCGGACGCCGGTCCACGGCCCCCGCACCGCACGGAAGTGGAGGCCACTGTGCTGGGAGACGCGGTGGCAGATTTGATCGTCGAGTTTTCGCGCGCCATCGCTGGTCGCCAGCCTCACTACGCCTGGAGGGATACCACAGGCATAGACGGCCGCGTCGTTCTGACCATTACCTCTGAGGACCAGGTGAATGGCTACTATCTGGCTCGGGCACGGACCGCTGGCGGGGAGATTGTGGGCCAGTGGCACAGCATTCCTCTCAACGACAACCGACGTCAGGTTTTGGAACTGCCTCTGGGCGGGGGTGTGCGCGTGGTTGCCGTGGAAGGACTGGCCGCGAGCAAGAAGGTGGGAGGGGCAGCGGTCCCGGTCACAAGCAGCCTGGAGCCGAATCATCCCAATCCTTTCAACAGTTCCACCGTGATTCCCTACGGTCTGGCCGTGCCAGGTCCGGTGCGTCTGGTGATCTACAACACTCTGGGGCAGCCAGTGCGCACACTGGTGAATAAGTTCCAGGCCGCTGGCTTCTACCAGGTCTTCTGGGACGCCCGCGACGAGCGGGGTGTTGAGGTGGCCTCGGGCGTTTACCTCACCCACTTGAGTTACCCCGGTGGGGTGCAGACCCAGCGGTTGTTGCTGCTCAGGTAGTCCACATTGGGGGTATGCGAATCTGCATACCCCTTACTTTATTTCACAGGAGTTTGCTGGGGAAATGATACACAAAAAATTGGGCATGTTCCTGTTGCTCGTGACAGTGGGCCTGTTAGCGGGCTGTAAGCCAAACCAGCCGCCCAATGTACAAGCCGGTCCCGATCAGACGGTTGATGCGGGTGACAAAGTAACGCTCCGCGGCAGTGCATCGGATTCGGATGGCACGATTGAAACCTATCGATGGGAACAGGTGGATGGCCCTTCCGTGTTGCTGTCGAATGCGAATCAGGCATCTACATCCTTTGTCGCACTTCAAGTAGTCAAGGGGTCCGTTGTCCTGACGTTTCGTTTGACTGTCACAGACGACAACGATGCAACTGCAACCGATGATGTGGTTGTGACAATCGCAAAATATGGGCAACTGGGTATTACCCTGTCCGGAACTGTCAAGAACCATTCGACGTACAGGGGTATCTCTGGCGGCACCATTACCGTTCGCCAATACCAGGGCAATCTTTCCCAAACGGTGGGTGCCGCCAAAACGAACAGGAATGGCAAATATACTGTTCAGGTGCGGGTCAATCCGGGCAGGTTGACCGTCACTGCAATTGCCGCAGGCTTCGCGCCCCAGTCGATTATCGTTGATGTATCTGATGGGTCGAGAAGAACGGCTGACCTGGCCTTGGTGCCGGTCCAGGTGACACAGCCATTCCAGCCAGAAAACAATGCCGCGATACAGGTGGATGGTCAAACAGTTGTCTCGCTGTCTGCCAATGTTCTGGTGACGGAAAGCGGAGGTGCTGCGTCCGGACTGGCGACTGCGAGGGTCACTGTGCTGGATGTATCGAAAGATCCCTCGGTGATGCCAGGCGATCTGGAACAGTGGAATGCGGATACAGGAGAGGCTGAGCCTATTGAGTCCTTTGGTGCGATAAATGTGGAATTTACAGGTGCAAATGGCAATCGGCTGAATCTTGCCAGCGGAAAACAGGCGCGTATCTCGATACCTCTGGCATCGGGACGACGACCTGAAGATTCTCCCAAAACAATCCCGTTGTACTACTGGTCGGATGCGACGGGTTATTGGGTTGAAGAAGGCACAGCAATGCTGGAGAGGACCGCAGATGGCAAGTGGGCCTATACGGGGAGTGTGGGACATTTTTCGACGTGGAATGCGGATGTGCTGTATAAGTCAATAACCATGAGGGGATGCGTCCAGGACCAGCAGGGGAAGCCAGTTAAATACGCGGAGGTGACAGCACACGGGAAAGACTATGTCGGGAGTTCCAAAGCCACGACGAATGTTGATGGGCAATTCGAGATCGAGGTCCGACCAGATTCTGAACTGGAGCTTTCTGCCGCTGTTGATGGTTCTGTCTATAGCGATGCGCAGATGATGCGTACCGAGCGTGATGATATGTCACTGGACAGGTGTCTGGTCGTCACTGGCGATCAGGGTCTTCGGGATTTTCCGATGAAAATCAGAGGTACTACGGGGAGCCTTGAGATTTGTGTGCGAGACCACGAGTGCGAAGATGGGGATGAGATCAGCGTTGATGTGGAAGGCAGAACCATATTTTCCGGAGAAATTGTCAACGAGTGGGACTGCCAAACCATAGAGGTCCGGGGCAGAGAGAGCTATGTGGTAGAACTGACAGCCCTCAACGGCACGGGATACAAGGGAGACTGTAGCTACATAGACGAAAATACGGGTGAAATCCGCGTTACTGGAGAGAACATTGAAACGCAGGTATGGCGACATCGCGGCGGTGCTGGGTCGAAAGCGCGAATTATCGTGGAAACAGTGAAACAGCGTTTTCCAATGCCAGAGATGGTGGTGATTCCAGCGGGGAGTTTTTTGATGGGTTCTCCGGACCCGGCTGGTGTTGGCTTTTCTAACGCGAGACCTTTGCATAGTGTGAGGATAGCATCATTCGAAATGTCGAAGTACGAGATTACCTTCGAAGAGTACGATGCCTTCACCGATGCGACGGGTCGCGAGCGGGCATACGACCCAGGTTGGGGGCGTGGTCGGCGTCCGGTGATCAATGTTTCGTGGGAAGATGCGGTAGCCTATACACAGTGGCTGTCATCACAGACGGGTGAGAACTATCGCTTACCGAGTGAGGCGGAGTGGGAATATGCGGCGCGTGCTGGCTCAACGACGCGGTATAGCTGGGGGAATGACATTGGTGTCAACCGTGCCAATTGCGAGGACTGCGGCAGTCAGTGGGATGGTAAGCAGACAGCACCTGTGGGATCGTTTAGAGCCAACAGATGGGGGCTTCACGACATGCACGGCAATGTGTGGGAGTGGGTACAAGATTGTTGGCATTGGGATTACAAGGGGGCACCTGCTGACGGTTCTGCTTGGTTTGAGTCTGAGGCTGGAGACTGCGGTACAAGGCGCGGCTTATTTGGGATAGTGGAGGCTAAGACTGGACGCGTGTTGCGTGGCGGTTCGTGGGACATCGGATCTAAGTATTTCCTTTGGTCGGAGTATCGCGAGAATAGCGATAGCACTGTTATCGGAGGTCGCAACGGTATCGGTTTTCGAGTTGTCCGGTCTTTTTAGCTCCTGATTCTTTACATCTTTACCTCTTGTGTGGGGAAGGAAGGAGATGGTGTTTTTGGAGGGTATGAGGGGTTGTGGAGTTTTGCGGTCTTTTTGGGTATGGGGTGGGTGAGAGATGTATTCCCTAAATGCTAAACACTGAGGAATTTCAAAATGTTAAAAAATTCAGGCATACCAAATCACGAAGGAAGTGCCTTGGTCATTTTTTCGATCATGCCGTTTCGTGCTATCCACGGGAGTATGACCGATGAGTGACCATTCTAAAAAGTTCAACAAAAACTGGAATGTCGTTATCTGGTTTCTGACCTTGTTCATGCTCCTGGTGTCTGTTCTCATTCTAATCCTAACCGTAGAGACCTATTATCCGGAGCTATTAAAATCCCTCTGGGAATTCATCAAAGATAAACGGATAACTGTGATTATTACTCTGCTCGCAAGTGTAAGTCTATTGTCGTTTATACATCAAATATATATTGATTCCAGAAAGGTCGGGTCAAGTCCAAAAAGTTCTGTAAAATTGTAGCCCCGTGATAGGGGTCAGAGTTT